>JAGNPP010000037.1 GCA_017989575.1 Chryseobacterium sp. | reverse complement strand
CGAAATCGATAATTACATCGGTGATGAAGTGTTGGTAGATAAGGTAATGGAGCTCGCTCTGGATAGAGAAGATGTGAAAAGTACTCAGATAGAAGGCGTTGTACTTACCAACGAAAGCGATCCCCGTGCTCTTGCGATTCTTGATAAAACCTTCCGAAGATTCAAAGATAATTCCCCGAACGCATTGGATTCCTACTCTTACAAATCATACGAGAAAATGTCTTTTGATGTGGATTTGGACAGCATTCAGGATTATTCCAGATTTGTAGAAGCCAGAAAAGATTCGCTTACCAGACTTAGCAACCGCCAGCTTCCGAAAAAGGAAAAAGAAAAAAAAGATTCTATAGAAGGCGAGCAGATGATGGAAGTGGTGAAGGACAGCAAAATGTTTCTTTGGGAGCGCGCTATGGAATTTCTATACTCCAAAAAGCACGGCGAAAAAGTGAATGTATTGGACAACAGAATCTCCGGTTTGAAAAATCCGGTTTACGAAATGATGGCTCTGAGATCCAACCGAGATAAGATTCCAAAAGAAATTCTTCCGCAAAACAGAAGTCTTTACAGATATTTCCTTACAGATTCTATCGAGATAGATGGCAGGATGAATCACGTGATCCGATTCCGACAAGTGGATTACAAAGTGCCGGTGAACAGAAGAAAATATAATGGCTATATTTATATTGATAAAGATTCTTACGCTATCAAAAAGATAGAAAGCAACAGCAAAGTGAAGTCGGACGGAAGCATCACATCGGTTTGGATTCCTATTAATGAAAAGTGGTTTCTGAAAACAGAAAATCTAAAAATCAAAATGGGAACTTCAGAATTCTCAACCGTTCCGAAAAAAGAAAATGAAACAGCTGAAGAAAAGAAAGAACGTCTTGCCAAAGTGAAGAAGTTTGGAAATTATGCTTACATGAAAGCTGATTATTTTGATGTTCAAACGCCTGTGGAGTTCAAAGCGTCACAATTCAATGGCTACTCAATGGGTGTGAAAAATGCGGATGGAACACTGCTGGGTCAATACAGAACAGACAGCCTTACCACAAGAGAAAAATTAACCTATACCAAAATCGATAGTTTAGGAAAAAAAATACACGCTAGACAGAAAAGTAAAGGTTTTGACAGCTTTGCTAAGAGCTAATTTTACTGTTGGAATGGTGGACATCAGCCCGTTGCAGACCAAGTACAACCGATACGAAGGTTTCCGTTTGGGCGCCAGTTTCAAGCTGAATGAGAAATTTAATAAATACATTTCGCCAGATGTTTATTTGGCTTACGGATTCAAAGATCGAGGTTTTAAATACGGAGCAGGCGTGGATGTGAAGACCACTTTGGAAAGAAATTCATTCTTTCGACTAGAATATTTCAATGATGTGATGGCGTCTGGAAGATTCAGTCAAAATCTTTGGAATGCCAAGATGCAGATCAATAATAATGGAAGCAATATTCAGAATGATAAATATTTCCAGTTCGAAGGATTCAGATTCGGTTATCAGATCGACCTAAGCAATGCCTTGACGTTGGATGTTTCTGCGACTAAACAAAATGAGGAAACCGCTTTTGATTATACATTTATGGGACGCACGGGAAAATTTGAAAATTTCAGTTCCACTGCAACCATTAAGTTCTCTCCAAACAGTAAAAATATTATGACGCCTTATGGCAAATATACCTTCGATCAAAAGTTTCCTGAAGTTTATCTTAATTATGAACAAGGCTACAAAAGTCTCGGCGGCGAGTTCGATTACAGCAGGATAGATGTTCTCTACACGCATCAATTTCGCACCAGATTGGGAGTTACAAGCACCCGAGCGTATGGAGGATTGTATTTTGGGAAAGCGCCCATCTGGCATCTTTTTGAGATGGGAGGACTCAGCACCAACCAAGAAAACAGTCTATTATCCAACTTTACTTTTACAAGTTATTTGGGATTTGCGACAATGACGGCTGGGAAATATTTTAATGATAAGTTCGCCGGATACTATATCTCGCACCGTATTCCTTGGTATTTTAAAAGCTTAGGAAAAAACACCTCTAGCTTTGATGTGATCTACAGAGGTGTCATCGGAAATATGAAAAATCCAGAATATCACCAGTTCGAAGGCTTTTCTCCGCTAGACCATCTGTACCAAGAAGTAGGGTTGGAGTATATTAATTTCTTGAGCTCCAGACTCAACTTAGGTTTGTTTTACAGAGTTGGCCATTATTCTACCAATGATTTTAAGGATAATTTTGGTTTCCAGCTCAAGTTCAAATTCCTTGAGTTTTAATAATCATCTCTATTTTTTGAGAAAATTATATTCATAATAAAACATGAACGACCTTTTCAAACAGCAAGTTTATGAAGTCACGAGATTGATTCCCAAAGGACGGGTTTCAACTTATGGCGCAATCGCAAAAGCCGTTGGCTACCCCAATCATTCCCGCCACGTTGGCAATGCAATGGGCGGTTGTCCGGCAGATGTTCCTGCGCATAGAGTCATCAGCAGTTCTGGGAAGTTGTCTGTTGCAACATTTAAAGAGCGATTAGAAAAAGAAAATGTTGTAGTTCAGGACAACTGGAAGATCAAAGATTTTAAAAAGTTGTTTTGGAATCCTTTGGAGGAATTGTAATGTCAACTTTTAGTCGGATATAATTACTTCAAGCGCAATTTTGTAGTATTCGTCATTTATTATTTTTTTGTCTTTACTTATATCAGAATTTAAAGACTTCTGGGTATCTCTTTCCACTATCTCGTGTCCGATTCCTGGCTCAAGAAAAGATACTTTTCTATTGATTTTCTTATCATCTTTAGATATTTTTGTTTGGAACATACCGAAATTAGCAGGAATATTAATCCATTCAAAACCAATAAACAAACCTTCCTTGGGAAATAATACTTTACTTTTGGATAGGTCTATCTTGTTATAGGATTTTCCAGGTTTACAACTTACCAAAAATTCTGCTGAATCTATAATTTTACCGCGCTTGCCATTTTCATTTTTGTATAGTTTAAGAAATATTGGTTTGCTACCATTCCCTTCAGGAATTGATGATAAGAATGCAATACTTTTTATAAATGCATTTGCTGGATATGAATCCTTATAAGACAAATATACATTCTCATGGTATCCGCCTATATAGCCATTGGTATAACTTTTATGATTTCTATCCAACTTTCCTACAGCAATCTGGACTTTGTTTTTAGGTGTTAAACTTGTTTTTTCGGGACGCGTTTTAGCTTTTAATGCATATTCGTTGTGAGTACTGCTATCCGAGATAAAATCTTCATAGCCAATTGCGGTGATTTTAGTGATTTTCTCATCTTTTTTCAGCTTCAGTCTTCCTTTTTTATCTGTGTTTTTGTAATAGTTTTTACCTTCAAAAAATACTTGTGCATACGGAATTTTTGTTTTGTCACTTGATACATACACAATAGAATCGATTTTAGTATCAGCAAAACTTGGATTCTGAGCAAACACAAAATAATTGAGAACTATAAAACAAATGAATAAAAGTTTCTTCATAATCTGCTGAATAAGATATGGTTTCTTCTGATATTGCATTTTTTATTTTACTTTTATATATCTTAGATAATCTCCTTCAATATATTTCATATTATTTTCTTTAGTTGCTTCCACAACTGGAGTATATATGTATAAGGCTATTACACTATCTTTTTTACGATAATAGAAATTTATTGTCCCCCCCCCATTGAAGTCTTGTTTAAATAAGCTGAAAAAAAGGCTTGGGTGTTTGTCTTTATAATTATTTATATATCCTGCTTTATACTTATAATTGCCATATAATATTTTTCGGTCTTTATAGTTAACCATATTTTGGACTATAAAAGATGTGTCTTTCTCAATATTTATTATTAGGTGAGTTGTATCATTTATGCTATATCTTTTTTTAGAATCATCATCTAATTCATATTTACCTATCAAGTTACTAAATGGTAGTTCCTTTCTTCGGTCATATTCCTCAAATTCTTCATTTAAAGCACCTTTAGGTCCAAAATCACAACTCAGAAGAGTTGTGATTAATGAACTGATTAAAAATATTTTTTTCATAAATTATTTTAATGAACTGTTACAATTTCGTACCATCCAAAAGTTTCTCCAATTGTTCCGCCGAGGTGGATGCCTGTTCCCCTGTCTTTGTCATTAAGTGCACTGTCATTATTAGGATTGCCGTCATTATCATTAAGACCTCTTGTTCCAGATGTCCAACCCGTTTTATTTTTTACAATGAAGGTTAACTTGTATTGGTTATTCCCCATAGGTGTAATATGGACAGTAGTTTGATAAGAGCCCAGTGTAAACTGTAGACCATCAAGATTTTTAATGGTGTCTACACCAGCATCAAAATTAAAAACCCATTCCCCATTTAAAGGTGATAAATTATTTTGAAATTTTATTTGATTAATAGCATCATTTTTTAATTTCATGACAGATCCATTACTAAAACTCCCATTACTCAAAGTTTTATGGGTAGAGAGGTATCTCATTTGGTTTAGCTGGTTTGGGATGCCTTTGATTACATAGTCTGCGCCTGCAAAACCTAAAGTTGGCATATTTCCTAAACCTGTCGAGTTGTTGATAGGATAATCTCCAAGTTCAAATAGCCAACAGGCAACTACATCTTTCTACTTCATCGTGTGCACATCAAAGTTGATATCACCTTCGGTTCTTATGTAATCTCTCAATGGATCTATATAATTTTGGTTTAACTTATTAAGATTGTTATTGGTTGCCAGTATTTTATTAAAGACGTAATATAGCATCTTACCCATCCTTACTGCTTCGGGAATCTTATTTTTTACATTGTTTTTAATATTTTGCTTAATTTGATTCCAACTTGGCAAATTTTGATTGTCTAACAGTTGGTCAATGGTTCCTAATTTTTTAGCTTTAAGGAAATCAAAAGTTACATTTGCAATATCATAATTGGTGGCAGTATTGTCTGCATCATACAGATTAACATCATCAAAAAGAATATACTGCTGATCAGCAGGATTCTGGTTGTAATAGGAGGCTTTTTCAATATTTTGTGGCATATTCAAATACTGTATAGCCCACGAAACAGTCGATGCCCCTTGCAAATTATTATTGCTACTTAAGTAGCTAATCAAACTTCTGGTAAGTGATTTTTCTTATGATTATTAATAGGAGGTGGAGGTACCATTTCTTTGCTTGTTTTGTTGGATGGTTTTGTTTGGTTTTTTATAAATTTTTCATTACAAAGAGAGTCCAATCTATTAGGTTCTCTCTTGGTTTGAATAACATTCATAGAATCTAAGTTATCTGTACCACTGAAATAGTATGTATAGTTATTTCCTGAACAAAAACTTATTACAATAGATGTTAATCCCTTCTTTTTTCCATTATGTATATGGAGCTCACAAAAAATTTCCTTTTGATCAAGTAATTCCTTTTCGGTTAAAAATTGATGATGTTTTCCATTTTGTATGTTTTGATTTGCTTTCTCTCTCAGGATATTCATTTTTGCTATCCGTTCATTATATCTTACAAAATTTGTAGTCTTATTTACCATTTTTTGATAATCCGGAGTTTTTGAACAAGAAAAACAAAAAAATATCAGTAATAAGTATTTCATATTATTTATTTAAAAATCTAACAATATATTGGTGGGCTGTCACTTTATTAATCTTAATGCCAAAAACTTCATTTTCAAATAGATTTCCAGTTTCTTGTCCATTAGTATCATAGCCAGTTAAGTAGTTGCCATAATGTACAAATTCGTGAAGAATAGTTACTGCTAATAAAAAAGAAGTTGCTTGCTCAGTTACTGAGTTTGTAGTTTGCTGTAAGCCCATCGCAAAATTTTCATTCACCATTAATATATTCGGATTTGAGTGGTCAAATGCACCAAAGGCAGGCTGACCATACACTAATAATCCTGGAACTAATTCAATCTGAGGACCTTGTCCAAATGTTAATTTATCAAGAATTTGACTTTGAGTCATTCCAGATATCTCAATTAATTTATTTAAGATAACTGGATTACTCTGCACATAAGCCTTCAATCCTTTTACCATTTGTGTAAATTTAGGATATTTGATTTGATCCAATCTTCTCATTTTAAAATAGGGAGAGTTCAAAGACTCGTAATTTAAAACAGTTGCAGGGTTTTCCAAAATAATTTGTTGCAAAAATCCGTTAGGCGTATTTGTAATAAACCAATTCTCAAACTGCGCCAAAGAAGTATTAGGATTCTGCACAAAAAAAACAACAGCCCATTGCACAAATTGAGCCCCTTGCAGATTATTATTACTGCTCAAATAGCTCAACAAGCTTCTAGTAAGAGTTCTATTAGAGTTCAAAAACTGCGTCTCAGAACTGGAAAGATTCACGTTCAAATTACTTAATAAACCCGTAAGATTGGACAAGTAGTTTATAGCAGGCGTTTCTATGATCACACCAGAACCATCAAAGCAGTTGGTAGAAAGCTTACCTCCTAGACCAAAAAAAGCACCTTTTTTGGTTTCTCCACATCCATTTATCCACATGTAAACCCTTGTGCCATCACCGTCTATATAAGAATGGGAAGGTATCCAAGTATTTTTATCACAATCATCTTCATCTCCGTCATCCCCACTTCCTCCATTATCTCCTGTTGTTGGTGGCCAGTTTGGTGGATACCCGGGATCTCCGGGAGGTGGATTGTCTCCTGATCCAGGACCTGTACTAGGTCCGCCTGGTGGATTGTCTGGTTCATTGGGATAATCACTTTTTCCAGCAATGTAATCCATGCTTTCCAATTCATTCCCGCTAAAATCATAAGAAGTAACAGTGCCAGAGAACAAACTGTAATTCCGATTTTGCAACCATTCCTCAGTGGGGTAGTATGCAACGATATTGGCGTCTTTTACTATTCCGTTTTCCAATCGTACCTCTGCATTGTAGATATCGGTATCATTAGAGTCATGTACTTTTACAGGGAAAACATAGAATGTTTTGTCTCCATAGTTTGCCTCTACTACAAAATTGGTTTCAATTTCAGCACTGTCTAGAGAGGCTCCACCTTTATTGAGCATATTACTAGATCGGATGCTAATATCCAAGCTATTGTTGTTTTTAGCTTTCAAAAATGTGATAATCTTGGGGATGTCTTTTGCCTTCAGAATTCTATATTGCTGTTCATTTTTGTTTGTGTTTTCCTAGTTATAAAAACTCTCATTTTTACAACCAAGCATTAGGAATGCCAGCATAGCAAACCAGATAAAAATAGGTTTTTCTCATAGTTGTTTTTTTTATTTGTTTGCTAAAATAATATTTTTGGTAAATAAAACATTACGGAAAACCGTATTCTGTAAACATTTCATAAAAAATTAACATAATTCAGAATAAAAAATGGGCGGGTGAAGTCCAAATAATATCCCTCCCGCAAGCCCTATTGATAGGACATCTATAGAAGCATACAAAAACACACGTATCTTATATTTAAAACACACGAGTGTTTTGATGAAAATACACGTATGTTTTAAATGTAAGACACTAGCGTTTTAGGCTAATATTTTTTGTTTTTTCAATAAAGATTGACATATTTCTGCTGATTTGTTTTGTGAGATAATTATTTTTTTTAATTTTAACTAGTTTAATGAGATTAATTTTTAATTAAAAAAACACAAAATTATGTCAATCAAGTTCAACGTGGTTCAAAGAGCGAACCCACAAAAAAGAAACGACCCTGCAAAGTATTATGCCAACATCGTAGGCGATGGCAAAACCACACTTGCAGATCTTGCAAAGCACGCAGGCGCCATCTCCACCGTTTCCAAAGCAGATATTCTTGCCGTTTTGGAAAGTACATTTTCCAAAATTGCAGATGACGTTGCCGATGGCAAAATAGTTTATGTTGGCGAATATTTTACACTCCAAGCCGGCGGATCTAGCACGGGCGAGGAGAATGAAAAGGATGTGACTGCATCCAATATCAAAAGCGTGAAAGCGGTGTTCCGCCCTGGTAAAATGATCAAAGACGCTTTGAAACTGGCAAGTTTCCAGAAGAAAGCTTAACTAGTCCAGTCTAATCTTCTCGCACATCGAGCAATCTTTTTTTTTTAAATGCTAACGCCATTTGTGTTTGATCAGAGATTTGCGAGATTTTCATTATCTAGTAAAAAATCACAATAAAGCCATCTCAATCGAGATGGCTTTATTGTATCATATTGTTAAAATGATATTCAATCAATTATCATTCATCGATTATCATTTATCAGTCTTTACTTGTACGCTTCAATCGTCTTATTAATCGCGTCAATTTGCTGATTGATGGTTGGGCTGTTTGGTTTGTTTTTCAGAACTTCCATTTTCTTGTTGAGTCCGTCTTTCAGCATTTGAACAATCATCATTTTTACTTGAGGATTATCCGGCATTTGAGATTTGGCTTGATTCAGAACTTTCGTCACTTTTTCAGTCGCTTTCAAGTTGTCAGAACTCATAATCCAGTTGTAGCCTTCCTCCGCAGATTTCCCCAAAACAGGATCTTGGAATTTGATGAAAGGGTAGAAGGCAACCGTAGTTCCAATCGCCGGCATTTGTTTCTCAATCTTATTTTTCACGATGATCGGAAGCAGTTTGGAAATCAAATCTTCTGATGCATTCTCCAGATCAATCTTATCTGCAAGCGTCGCCACTTTGGATGGATCCAAATCTGCAATTCCTGCTAATGATGAACCTTTCACAGCATTAGAAACCGCGTTCATCCCTTTTTCGAAAAGAGAACTGTATTTTGCATTCTTAGTCTTAGCCAAAGCCGAAATCGCTGCTGCCTGAACCAAGGTTTTAGGATCGTTGGAAGCCAGTTTTTCCACCTCTGCAGTTAGTGCTTTAGCTTGGTCTGCGTTGGTCAAATCGATTTGATTCAAAGCTTGCTCTCTCAGTCTGTAGAAAGGATCTTTCAAAGCTGTAGCCAACAATTTGACAACCGCAGGATTTTTAGCATCGGCATCTTTGATGGCTGACAAGGCTTTATATCTGCTCACAAACTCCTTAGAATTACTAAACTGAATCAGACTTTGCTCCGGTGTTTTGGTTTCCATGATTTCAGCAACTAATATTCCGTCTGCATTGATATTGATCAAATCTGGCGCTTTGGATGCGTCAAAAGTAAAGGTGTTCTTGGCCTTTGCATTTACCCAAACATTGCTTCTTTTTGGTTTTCCATTATCATAAACATCGATGGCAAGTGGAAACTCAAAAGGTTTTTCCTGAGATTGATTGATGACTACTGTCACTTGTTTCTTCACAGGTTCGTAAGTAGAAGTGTAGCTCAACTTTGGATTTCCGCTTCCAAAATACCATTGGTTGAAGAACCAATTCAAATCTTTCCCAGAGATTTTCTCGAACGATAATCTTAATTGATGCGCTTCTGCATTTCCATATTCATAAGTTTTCAAATAATCGTTCATCCCAGCAAAGAAGGCATCATCTCCAAGATAATTTCTCAACATATGCAAAATCCCGCCACCTTTCTGATAAGTCACCAAATCAAAAACGTCCTCACGAGAAGCATAATCAAACCTTACCAAATCTTTGTTGAAATCTTTCGGATTGTGAATGTACATATTGACGTCGCTCATTAGATGCTCGTCCGCGGCATCTTTTCCATATTTATGTTCTTGCCAAAGATATTCTGAGTAGTTGGCAAAAGATTCATTTACTGTCAAGTTGCTCCAGCTTTCTGCCGTTACGAGGTCGCCAAACCAATGGTGGAAAAGCTCGTGGGCAATGGTGTTTTCCCATTTGTTTTCGTCTATCAAATCGCCTGGTTTTTGCTGAGCTGTTTCGCCGTGAAGCGTTGCAGTCGTATTTTCCATCGCTCCGGAAACGTAATCTCTTCCAGTGATTTGAGCATATTTTGACCAAGGATAATCGTAGCCTAACTTCTTGGAATAGAACTCCATCATCTCCGGCGTCAATCCGAAGATTTGTTTTGCGTAAGGCTCGTATTCTTTTTCTACATAATAATCTACGTCAATATTTCTCCATTTGTCCTTTACCACTGCGAAATCTCCAACGCCCATAAAGAAAAGGTAAGTGGAGTGTTTTTTGTCCATCACCCAATGGTCAGTTCTCAGATTATTCGCTTCTTTTTTGGAATCTTTAAGGAGTCCGTTGGAAAGCGTGACATACTTGTCAGGAACCGTCATATAGATTTCCTGTGTGGTTTTTTGGTTGGATTTGTCGATAGTTGGGAACCAAGCGGATGAAGATTCTGTTTCTCCCTGAGTCCAAATCTGAGTTGGCTTATCTGGATCTTTGCCTTGAGCATTGATGAAATAAAGTCCTTTTGCATCATTGATGGCTGCGCTTCCTTCTTGTTTTACTTCATTTGGACGTGCTGTATATTTGATGTAAACGGTGTAATCTTGATTTTTTTGATAAGTTTTGTCAAGCGTTATTTTCAGAACATCATTTTTATAATCGAATTTCAAAGGCGATTTGGAACCGTTTTTGTCCAAAGCCACTTCGTGAATCAACATTCCTTTGGCATCAAGAACCAACTCGTTTGTAGCATAGAAAAAAGGACTTGCGGTCAACCATTCTTCACCATTCATTTGTTCTTTCTGATAATCGAAATTGACTTTCAGTTTGGTGTGTTTTAGCTCTGTAATTTTGGTATGTGTCGCTCTGTAAACGGGATTTCTTCCCGAAGTTTCCGTCTGAGCAAATGCAGTATTTGAATTAAAAATTGCACCAAAGAAAAGTGCAGCGATTAAGATTTTGTTCATTATGATGAAATTATGTTGTTGATTTATTTTAAATTAGATATGTATTAATTCGTGAGGGAATGTTACAAAAAAAAAGTGAAGACTGGCTTCACTTATATCTTTTTATCTATTAGCTTTTTTAAATTTTCAGGATTTCCTTTGGATGGTAAAAATAATAAAATTTCAACAGAATCAATTTGAATGTCAAAATATACTTTCACTTGTTTCTTTCCTAGTAAAGTAAATCTTAGTTTACTGTCCGAATCTATTGTTGGATATGAAATTATTTTATCATTTAAAGATTGCTTAAATTTTTCTAAATCTTTCCTAAATGATTTTAATTCTTTTTCACTCCAACGGTAATTCAAAAAATCAGTAATTTCTTGAAGACTTTTAAGAGTATCTTTTGAAAATATTATTTTCATTTTTTATTGAAAATAGAATCCAGTAATTCATCTGAAAACTCTTCGTATTCACCATTTTTAATTTGATTTCTGCTCTGTTCTATTACTTTTGAAAAAGCTTCTGAGTTTTCAATTTCTTCCCAAGAATAAGTTTTATCTTCATCAGAAACCTCAACTGTTTTAATGCCTTTGATTTGTTTTAAAATTTTTTTCATTAAAGAAACATCAGCACCATCTTCTAATTGTATCGTAAGTTCCATTGTGTTGAATTTTAATCAAAGTTAATAAATTTGTATCAGAAATTATATCGCCACCGGCGCCTTAATCCCCGGATGCGGATCATAATTTTCCAAAGTAAAATCCTCAAAATCAAAATCAAAAATATCTTTAATTTCTGGATTGAGTTTCATCGTTGGTAAAGGTTTTGGCGTTCTTTCCAATTGTCTGTTGACTTGCTCAAAGTGATTGTTATAAATATGGACATCGCCAAAAGTGTGCACATAATCGCCAACTTCCAAGTCGCAAACCTGCGCCATCATCATCAATAAAAGCGCATAACTCGCAATGTTGAACGGAACGCCCAAGAAAACATCCGCACTTCTTTGATACAATTGCAACGATAATTTTCCATCCGCCACATAAAACTGAAACATCGCGTGACAAGGTGCCAAAGCCATATTCGGGATTTCGGAAGCGTTCCAAGCAGAAACAATCAACCTTCTGGAATCTGGATTTTTTTTGATTTGCTCAATCACTTCTGAGAATTGATCAACCACTTTTCCGTTGGCGCCTGTCCAACTTCTCCACTGTGCACCGTAAACTGGACCTAAATCACCATTTTCATCTGCCCATTCGTTCCAAATTGAAACACCGTTATCCGTAAGATATTTTGTATTTGTATCGCCTTTTATAAACCAAAGCAACTCATAAATAATAGATTTCAAATGAACCTTTTTTGTCGTCACCAAAGGAAAACCTTTAGACAAGTCATAACGCAATTGGTAACCGAAAACGCTTCGTGTTCCAGTTCCGGTTCGGTCAGTTTTATCGGTTCCGTTGTCTTGAATATGCTTTAAAAGGTCGAGATAGTTCTGCATTTTTGGTTCAAAGTTTAAAGTTCAAAATTCGAGGTTGAAGATTGCAAAAATACTAAACTTAGTTCGAATTTGGTTTTGAATTCAACAAATTTTCGAGTTCTTCGAAATAGGTGATGTCTATTAAATTATAATAATGGTGTTCATTGAAAAAAGTTGTTTCCCAGCCGCAATCGAAACATATTTTACTGATTCCGACAATCTTATTTTTGTTCTTGAAAACCAAAATATCTCGAAAGGTTTTTACGCAAGAAGTGTCGTAATGAGCGGAACCACGTGTATAAATATCTACAATTTTCTGGTATTGAGCAGCTTCTAATTTTTCTTTATGAAAATTAAGTTTTTCCAAATCTTTCACAAATAGATTGTCGCTGATTGATTTTGGCGTGCTTCCTTTTACAATGTCATAAATCAATTTTTTTTTGGTAGAATGATTTTTTTTATATTTTAACTTATATGCATTGAACGATTTATTGGTTTTATAATAAACAATTTCGTCGAATTTAATAGTGACATCTAAGACAATTTCGCTATCTTTTTTAAAGGAAATTTCTTGCGCTTTTATTCCAATACCAAGAAAAAATAAAAGGAAAAATAAGTTTTTCACATTGAAAAATTATATTTTTTAAAACTACCAAATATTGTTGATGATTTGGGTGATATTATTAATGCTGAAAATTTCACTTTTCTTTTTGCCGAACATCGCTTTTGCCAACGGAGATTCCGGCGAAATGCAGATTATTTTTTGATTATCAATTTTGATTTCACCTAAGGAAACCGAAATGAAAAACAAACCTTTTTCCGTTTTCACGATGGCGCCTTTTTCAGCTTTGTCATTTGGTTTTGGTAAGACAGTTTTAAGGAAATCTCTTTGTTTCAAAATCTCATTCAGCTGAACTTGAAGATTGTTGATTTCCTGTTGAAGCATTTCTCTTCCCGTTTCGTATTTGTCGCCCATCGAACTTTTGGTATCGTTGCTGGATGCTCGGGTTTCTGCAATCAGTTTTTCGAAATTTTCGATTTTTTCTGAAAGCTTTTGCCTTATGATTGTTATTAATTCTTCTTTATTCATTTTTAATTACCAAAGTCAATCCCAATTTCTCCGCTTCATTTATCACAAATTCTCTCGCTTCAATCTTATCATTTTGAATCTCGCCTTCCAGAATCGCTTCCTTCACTTTTTCTTTCAAAATTCCGATTTCTCGCCCAGGCTGCAATCCAAAAAGTTCCATAATTTCTTCTCCTGAAATCGGCGGTTGGAAATTTCGAACCTGATCTTTTTCTTCAACTTCTTTTATTTTCGTCGCCACGTATTCAAAATTCTTTTTAAATTTGGCTTGCTTAGAATAATTCTTCGTCGTAATGTCGGATTTGCAAAGTGTAAAAAGATCTTCCAAATCCTCTCCGGAATCAAAAAGCAAACGTCGCAACGCAGAATCCGAAGCGTCATCCGTAATC
>JAGNPP010000219.1 GCA_017989575.1 Chryseobacterium sp. | reverse complement strand
AACTACATCGTATTCGAATCCGCGCGACAGTAAATATTTGATTGTCTTGCTTTTTTTCTGATATTCTTTCAAGCCTTTCTGTTTGGAAAAATAATCTTCGTAGATTTTTCTAATCGTTTTTTCGTAATCCTCGTCATCAATCTCATCCATCGATTTAGAAATCAGTTTTTCTGTCACGCCTTTCTGCTTGAGGTTTATTTTGATTTTGGTCTTGCTCCAATGTTTGATGTAAAATTTGCCCCGGATGTAACTCCTCGTAAAACGCTCTTCGTTCAGATAGTTTTCCTTCATCAAATAAAGAAAAATCTCATCCTTGGCTTCCGGAATCAATAAGAAATCTCGCATCTTCTGCTCGACCTCCGCGTGGCAACGATCTTGGTACACACAATAGTTGACCAGCTTTTGTTTGATTTCTTCGAAAGTGTAGGATTTTTTTTCCATTTTTAAAAGACGAGTTGAGGATAGACGGATAGATGATAGACTTATTAAATTTGAAGATACAAAAGCACTAAAGTTAGACACGAAGAGCTATTATGAAAAGCATTGTGTTTTAAGGCACAATGTTTAATTAAAAGGATTTTAAAATCAATTTTCTTTGCCCCAGCCCTAAAGGGTGGAAAATCGATTGGAACTGATATAAATTCAAACAAAAAAGAATGAACGAAACTGTCCATTCTTTTATTGTGGTATTTATATTTTAATTAATAATTGAAAAGCTCTTTTCCTTCCATCAATTGATTGACTTTCTTTTTAACCGCCTCCAACGCATTATCATTCTTGATATCATCTACCACTTCAGAAATCAATCCTGCAATGGTTTCCATGTCGTTTTCCTTAAGGCCTCTTGTCGTAATTGCCGCCGTTCCCAATCTGATTCCAGACGTTGTGAAAGGTGATTTATCATCAAACGGCACCATATTTTTGTTACAAGTGATGTCGGCTTTTACCAAAGCTTTTTCAGTTTCCTTTCCATTCACATTTTTGTTTCTCAAATCGATTAGCATCAAATGGTTATCCGTTCCACCACTTACGATTTCGAAACCTAAATCCACCATTGCTTTTGAAAGTGCCTGCGCGTTAGCTTTCACTTGTTTTGCATAGGTTTCGAATTTGGAATCAATCGCTTCTGCAAACGCTACTGCTTTTGCCCCAATCACGTGTTCCAAAGGACCACCTTGGATTCCTGGAAACACTGCGCTATCAAGTACTGCGCTCATCAATTTGGTTTCGCCTTTCGGTGTTTTGTGTCCATATGTGTTTTCAAAATCTTTGCCCATCATAATCATTCCACCTCTTGGCCCTCTCAGGGTTTTATGCGTCGTTGTCGTCACCACGTGGCAATGTTCGAATGGATTATTTAAAAGTCCTTTTGCTACCAAACCTGCAGGATGTGCAATATCAGCCCAAAGCGTCGCTCCAATCTCGTCTGCCACTTCACGGAATTTTGCATAATCCAAATCTCTGGAGTAAGCTGAAAAGCCTGCGATCAACATTTTTGGTCTTTCTCTCAAAGCCACTTCTCTCATCTGGTCATAATCGATTAAACCGGTTTCTCTTTGAACCCCATAAGAACAAACTTCGTACTGAATTCCAGAGAAATTAACCGCAGAACCGTGTGTCAAATGTCCTCCCATCGAAAGATCCATTCCCATCACTTTGTCGCCAGGCTTCAGGATTGAAAGATAGATTGCCGCATTGGCCTGAGAACCAGAATGTGGCTGAACGTTCACATAATCTACGCCGAAAAGCTCTTTGGCTCTATCGATTGCTAACTGTTCTACCTCATCTACCACTTCGCAACCGCCATAATAGCGTCTGCCTGGATAGCCTTCTGCATATTTGTTGGTGAGCACGCTTCCCATGGCTTTCATCACATTTTCGGAAACAAAATTTTCCGAAGCAATCAATTCAATTCCGTGGGTTTGTCTTTGTCTTTCTTTCTCAATAAGGTCGAAAATTGGGTCCTGCATTTTTTAGATTTATTTTTCCCAAAAGTAAGAAATTTTCGAGATATTTTTATAACTTTAAGTCTGAATTAAAATCATTCTTTTGAATACGCAGCCCGATTAGATTAATTTTAAAATGGCTAATAACAAAGTGGAAATGCCTGAAAGCTGATGGTTTTAAAAAAGTTATTTGATACTCCAGATATTATTAACTAAGTTTACACCCCCATTAATAAAAAAGTTATGAAATCTAAAAAACAATATAAAAAAGAACTCCTGAAATCTCTGAAACATATGGAAGCTGCCGAAAGTACAGCTCTAAAGGTAATGACCAATCTTATGCTTCTGAAAGAATTGAAAGAAAATAATATCAGCTTCAAAAAAGGCGATGTTTTTTCTTTTGAAGACACCATTTTTGATTACAGCGATGACAAAAACGTCCGTATCCTCGCCAAACTTCGCAAGCAAACGATGAAGGCTATGAATAAACTGGTTGAGAATAATAATTTCAAGGATAAAGAGCTGAAGTTTTTGGCTTAACCTTTTTTTGGTCTTCGAGAGCCTCAGACTGACAAATTTGTTTTGCCCTGCCCTAAAGGGAGCAAATTTTCATTAAATAATAAAACAAATTCCCTTTGAGCTGAAGGGAATTTTTATTTTCTTTAATATCTTTTTAGAATAAAGTTGGTTGACCGTCTGCCATTACAGGAATGTGAATATCGGTCTTCCAATTTTCATTCATTTTTTGAATCAAATGGGAAGATAATAATGGTGACGCTTTTTCGATATTTTGATGAACGAAGAAGTACAAATTTTGCAAACCTTCTTTTTTCCATTTGGTCAATCTTTTGAGCCAATCCTCCAATCTTTCGTAATCACTTTCGGCGTTTGCACCAACGTAGCGGATGAAAGCATTCGGCGTCGTGAGTCTCATATGAAGCATATCTCGTCTTCCTGCTGTATCTACGATGATATTGGTAATTTGATTCATCTCAAAAAGTTCGCAAACTGTATTAAACACTTCTTCGTCTGTGAACCATTCCGTATTTCTGAGTTCAATTGCCAACGGAACTTCTTTTGGCCAATCCTGAACGAATTTCTCCAATCGCTCATAATCTTTTGGTTTAAAATTATCGTGAAGCTGAAGAAAAACCATTCCTAACTTTTCATCAAAGTTCAGAACTGCCGAAGCGAATTGCGTTACCACATCTGTAATATTAAGCAATCTTCGGAAATGGGAAACGGTGTTGGAGATTTTCGGGAAAAATTTAAAATCTTTCGGCGTTTTCTCTTTCCAAGTCTGAACTTGTTCTGCCGTCGGCATTCCGTAAAAAGTTGCATTCAACTCAATTGAATTGAATTGGGTGGAATAATAGGTCAACTCATCTTTTGTTCCTTTAGGATAAAATCCTTTGAGGTCGGTCTTGTTCCATTTTGCACAACCGATGGAGATATTCTCAAGCCCTTTTTTATTCTGCTCGAGAATAAATTTGGTTTGAGGATGGTCTTTTGGCAAAGTAAAATCTATCTGCGAAGGATCTGGGACTTGTCCGAATTTCATTGGAATAAAAATTTAAAGTTCGAGGTTTAAAGTTAGGTAAAAGAGTTGAATTTCAGATTGATTTTCTTTGCCCCAACCCTAAAGGGAGGAAAATCAATCTGAAATTTTATCGAAATTACTCCATTTAGAGTCGGGGAAAATAATTTTGAATTTCTTGCAAAACTTTTTCTATGTTCGATAAAATCTCTTGATTTAAAAATCTAATCACACGGACATCATTGAATTCAAGAATTTTGGTTCGCTCTTCATCTTTTGGAATTTGTTCTTTTGTGTAATGATATTTGCCATCAATTTCTATTATCAGCTTTAATTTATGACAATAAAAATCAGCAACATATAGACTAATTGGATGTTGCCTTCTGAATTTGAAACCTCCTAACTGCTTATTTTTAAGTTTTTCCCAAAGAATTTTTTCGGCATCTGTTTCGTTTTCTCTCAGAAACTTTGCTTTTTTAAAACTTGAGGCTGGAGCACCTTTCCACATTCCATCATCATAATTTGTTGTTGGTTTTTTCATCATTGTTGTTTTGATAAAAATAAGAATTAAAATGATTTTCCAAAGATAAGCTTGAGATTGATTTATTACCCCAACTAAAGGATGGAAAATCAATCTGAAAATTCATCGAAATTACTCCCTTTAGGGTTGGGGTAAATAATTTCGATGAATTTTGTTTCAGAATTATTAATGAAGATAATTTTAAATTGATTTTCTTACCCCAACCCTAAAGGGAGGAAAATCAGTTTAAAATTATGCATAAAAAAACCACCTCGTTTTACAACAAGATGGTTTAATTATTAAGTCTTAATTATCGCCTACGCTTCACAAGCAGAACAACTCACAAAGTTGACCATCATTTCCTTAGAAACGGATGAACTTCTTTGGTAATACAAAGTTTTCACACCTTTCTTCCAAGCTTCGATCATCACGTAGTTCACGTCTTTCACTGGCATTGTAGATGGAATCTGCAAGTTAAGCGACTGCGCCTGATCGATATATTGCTGTCTTTGAGCCGCCTGAGAAACAATCTCCATTGGAGAGATCTCTCTAAACGTTTTGAATACCGCTTTTTCCTCATCAGACAAGCCTTCAAGATGCTGTACAGAACCGTGGTTTAGCATAATCGTTCTCCAAGTT
>JAGNPP010000218.1 GCA_017989575.1 Chryseobacterium sp. | reverse complement strand
TTCGGTGCTTCCAAGCCTGCCGACCATAAAGGGTTTGCCGCTCTTTATCATCTCAGAAATCAAATGATTTGCATCGGCGTTTTTCTCGCGATCCATTACCAAATCAAAACGGTTTTTCTGGTGCAGAAGTGGAATCGTTCTTTTGGCAAGGCGATGGAGATAATGATAGTTGTTGGAAGTAATCATTTATAAAGTTTTTATCATTTGGTCTTGCTTGTTGATAATGATGGAATGATCAGGAACATCTTTATGGATCACACAGCCAGCGCCAAGAATCACGTTATTACCAATCGTTACATCTTTCAAGATAACCACATTTGCGCCTGTCCAAACATTATTTCCAATCTTCACTTTTCCAATGCTGAACTCAGTTTTTGAAACAGAAAATGGTTCCGTTGTGTAATGGTGATTGTGGTCAAAAATCTTCATTCCTTCACCCAAAATGCAATTTTCTCCAATGCTGACTTCTCCAAGACAAGAAATTGTAGCACGCGTGATGTAAGTGTTTTTTCCGATAATCAATTTCCCATTTGGTTTTACCGTGATGAAATTTGATTGGTTGATGGTTACATTTTCCGCAATATCAAATTTTGAAGTCGGCGTGATGTCCAAAAAATTGTCGGATCCTACTTTGAAACTTGGATGAATTTGACTTCCGGAAGTAAAAAAAATACTTCGCTGATGTTGATTAATACAAGCCTTGACGAAGCTTTTGAGTTTGGAGAATATGAAGCCTAAAGCTGATTTCATTTGTGTGTTTCAATCGATTATGTACAAAGATAAAATTTTTGTATTTATTTCTATATTTTTGTGCAAAATTAGTAACTAATATTTTTCTTATGAATCCATTGGTGAGTATCGTAATTCCTGTTTACAAAGTAGAAGAATTCATTGTCAGATGTTTACAATCCGTTGTGAATCAGTCCTACAAAAATATTGAATGTATTCTTGTAAACGATGTTACGCCGGATTCTTCTATGGAAGTAGCTCAGGATTTCATTACCAAAAATCCCGATTTTGATTTTAAAATCATCAATCAAGCTTTCAATCAAGGACTTTCTATGGCGAGAAATGCGGGAATGGATTTGGCAAAAGGAAAATACATTTACTTTTTGGATAGCGATGATGAGATTACAGATTACGCAATTGACCATTTGGTAAAATTGGCCGAAGAAACCAATGCAGAAATGGTTTTGGGACAAAGCGTTTGCATCAATGAAGAGGAAAACTGGAAACGTAATTATTTTCCCATCACATCCGAAAAAGATGTTATCGAAGGAAGTAAAAACATTGTCTGGAGTTTTGTGAAGGGGAAATATCCTGTGATGGCTTGCGATAAGTTGGTGAGAATGGACTTTTTGATGGAACACAAGCTTTATTTTGTAAAAGACCTTTTCTCGCAGGATGTTTTGTGGAGCTTCCAAAGTATGCTGAAATTTGAGAAAATCGCTTTTCTAAGAGAAGATACTTATCTCTATTATTTTCACGGTGCATCCATCATCCACAATCGTGGAGAGAAGCATTTCGGGAATTGGATCACAATTGCAGAGTATATGAATCGCGCTTATCTGGAAGAAAAAAATCCTTACAATAAAAAGCTGATTTTAGAAAATTTGATTGATTTCAAAGCTTCAACCTTGGGAATGAATTGGAAAGCCCAACAAAATGAAGAACTTTGGAAAAGAAGCTATAGAGCTTACAATCAATTGTCTGGATTGAGTTTTGCTAATTACTTGTCATCTGCATACGCTACAAAACTAAAAAAGCAGGACTTATTTTATCGCCTGCCTTTGTCTATTGGATACAAATTTTTCCGATGGAGATTTGATAGATAAGTTAAAAAAGCTAATAGCAAAAAGCCATCAGCCATCAGCTTTCTACAATCTTGTCACGCAATCATCTTGCTCTAAGATTCCTTTCACATCATAAATAATCCCGTTTTCTGAAAGAAGATTTTTGATGTTAAGGTCTTCAAATTCCTTGTGAGAAACTGCCAAAACTACTGCTTCATACTTTTTGAAAGGCATTTTGGTTGAGGTTTCCAATCCATATTCGTGCATCACTTCAGCAGGATTTGCCCAAGGATCAAAAATGGTAACGTTGATTCCATAATCTTCCAAGTTTTTGATGACATCAACGACTTTCGTATTTCTAACATCAGGACAATTTTCTTTGAAGGTAAAACCTAGAACCAATACTTCGGAACCATTTACTTTTAGGTCTTTTTTCAGCATTTGTTTCACGGTTTCGCTTGCAACGTATTGACCCATAGAATCATTCATTCTTCTTCCTGCTAAAATAATCTCTGGATGGTAACCAAATTCTTGCGCTTTCTGAGCCAAATAATAAGGATCTACACCAATACAATGTCCGCCAACCAAACCTGGTTTGAATGGAAGGAAATTCCATTTCGTTCCGGCTGCTTTCAGAACTTCGTGCGTGTCGATATTCATTAGATTGAAAATCTTTGCCAACTCGTTTACGAAAGCAATATTAATATCTCTTTGAGAATTTTCGATCACTTTTGCCGCTTCCGCCACTTTGATGGTTGGAGCCAAATAAGTTCCAGCCTCAATTACAGAATTATAAAGATCATCTACAATTTTTCCAATTTCAGGATTGGATCCAGCGGTTACTTTCAAGATTTTTTCAACCGTGTGAAGTTTGTCTCCTGGATTGATTCTTTCCGGAGAATAACCTGCGAAGAAATCCACATTGAATTTCATTCCCGTGTTTTTTTCTAAAACAGGAACACATTCTTCCTCTGTCACGCCTGGGTAAACTGTCGATTCGTAGATCACGATGTCGCCTTTTTTCAGAACTTTTGCAACAGTTTCGCTTGCTTTGTACAATGGTGTCAAATCCGGACGATTGTTTTTGTCAACCGGCGTTGGGACTGTTACCACGTAAATATTAGAATCAGAAATGTCTTCTAATTTATTGGAGCAATATAATCCGGTTTCTCCAGCTTTGGGATTGTTTGCGACCAATGCAGATTGCAAAAGTTCATCGGAAACTTCCAAAGTGTCGTCTTTTCCGGCATTGAGTTCTGATATTCTTTTTTCATTGATATCAAAACCTACAACGGCATATTTTGTAGAGAATAATCTGGCAAGTGGCAACCCAACATAGCCAAGTCCGATTACAGTGATTTTGAGACTTTGAGATTTTGAGACTTTGAGATTTTGAGATTTTAAATTTGTATCGTGATTTGTCATAGTTTCCATTTATCAAAATTGTTGCCCATTACAACGAGCATTCCTAAAATATAGTCGTATTTTTTATACAAAGTTGTATACGT
Source organism: Chryseobacterium sp. (assembly GCA_017989575.1). Classification (GTDB taxonomy): domain Bacteria; phylum Bacteroidota; class Bacteroidia; order Flavobacteriales; family Weeksellaceae; genus Epilithonimonas. The sequence continues at coordinate 1,348 of JAGNPP010000218.1, read as the reverse complement.
TTCTTCATTTATGTATTCACAAGCTAAAGCATAATCCAGCCAAACTTGGGTTTCTGCAGCTTCCCCTTCGCAATCGCTAAGTTTTGCAATAAAAGCTTTTTCGTATCTTCTTTTTCGCCAAGCTTCGGCAAGATTGCTTGAAACAGAACGAGAAGATCGACGGACTTGATCTGTGAGAGAATATATTTCTTCTTTTGGAAATTTTTTTGAAACTTGGAAAATTTCCATTCCAGATTCAAAAGAAAGTTGATAGACTCTCAGATCTTTATGAGTATTTATTTTTGCCATACTCTAATTTTTAAAAATTATTTTCGTTTCACCAAGTCACCAAGTCACCAAATCTCACTGTCCCTAATTCACAAATTCTCCCAATACCATTTCACGGCATCTTTCAAACCGTTTTTCATTGAGAATTGAGGGTTGTAATTTAATAGACTTTTAGCTTTGTCGATACTGGCAAGTGAGTGTGGAACGTCGCCTTTTCTGTAATCGCCATAGATGATTTCCACATCTGCAATTTTTGGATCGAAGTCGGAGAGATATTCTTTCAGATTTTTCACCAAATCATTCAATGTTGTTCTTTCTCCAAAAGCTGTGTTGTAAACTTGATTCTGAGATTCCGGATTTTCTGAAGTCAATGCCAGAAGGTTCATTAAGATGACATTATCAATGTAAGTGAAATCTCTAGAATATTCTCCGCCACCGTTGATGACAGGACTTTCGTGGTTCATCAGTTGCATTACGAACTTCGGAATTACCGCAGCGTAAGCACCATTTGGATTTTGTTTTCTTCCAAAAACATTGAAATATCTTAAGCCAATCGTATCAAAATCATAAGTTCTTTTGAAGACATCAGCATAAAGTTCATTCACGTATTTTGTAATCGCATAAGGTGAAAGTGGTTTTCCAATGACATCTTCAACTTTTGGAAGACTCTCGGAATCACCATAAGTTGAGGAACTTGCGGCGTAAACAAATCTTTTCACGTTGGCATCTCTTGCTGCGACAAGCATATTGAGAAATCCGCCCACATTCACATCATTGCTTGTGATTGGATCATTGATAGACCTTGGAACCGAGCCAAGTGCAGCCTCGTGCAAAACGAAATCTTGGTTTGCACAAGCGGTTTTACAATCTTCCAAATTGCGGATGTCGCCTTCGATTAATTTAAAGTTTGGATTATCTTTTATCGCTTCCAAGTTTTCTCTGAGTCCAGTGGAAAAGTTGTCGAGACAAGTGACATTTGCGCCAAGACTTAGCAATTCCTCGCAAAGGTTTGACCCAATGAAACCGGCACCACCAGTGACTAATATGTTTTTATTACCAAGTTTTTCTTTGAAGTTGTTCA
>JAGNPP010000217.1 GCA_017989575.1 Chryseobacterium sp. | reverse complement strand
TGATAATTCTTTTTCGTAGAATGAAATAGCTTCTGGACCAGGATAGATTCCGATATGATTTTTGTAGGCGGCAAAGTGAATCAGATTTTTCTTTTGGAAAATGAAAGTTGGCATCGCATATTTGATACATTCTTCAACATCCGGAATTTCTTTCTTGATTTCAATTCGGATTTGTTCTAATTTCTCAATCACATCCTCTTTGAACTGAGAAAAATAATCCTCAAAAGTTTTGTAAGTTTCCATCAGAATTTGACTTTGGTGACTTTGTCGTGAGATTTCAAATAGAGTGGAAGTGCGGCAGAACCATACCATTTGTAAATTTCCACATCGAAGATTCCAGATTTCACAGAAGGGTCTGTCAAAACCAAACTTTCTGCTTCTTCCTTCGTTTTTGCATCCAGAATGAAAATCCCGCTGTAGTCATTTTGATTTTTCTCCGCCATTGGTCCGGCGACAATCAGTTTTCCATCTTTTGCCAGTTTGTTGATGTTGTCCATATGGCCTTTCATCAATTCTGATTTCTTGGCTTTGTCCGTGATTTCTGCTTTTCCTTTTTTGAGAATGACAAGATAATAGGATTTCATTCCGTACTGGTCTGCTCCAAGAGAATCTGCCAGTTTTTGATTGAAATCTTTATTCTGAGCATTTGCGAATGAAGAAAATATAACTAAAGAAAGAAGTGTAAGCAGTGATTTCATTTGTTCAAGTTTATTCCAAATTTAGAATAAAAAATGACATCTCAAATTAGCATAAGACAATTATCTTCGGAATCTGAAATATTCGGTCAATTCGTGTTTCTTTCCTTTGAGAAAATCAGAAACCATTTCCATTCCGATGACGGAAAATGTAATACCATTTCCTCCAAATCCTAAGACAAAATAAGCACTCGGAAAATCCGGATGTTCGCCGATGTAAGGCAATCCGTCTTTGGTTTCACCGAAAGTTCCAGCCCAGACAAAATCGGTTCGGAAATCATTTTCAGGTAAATATTTGCTGAGTTTTTTAACTAATTTTTGTTCCTTTTCGTGAAGCAGAGAATCCCGTTTTTCGGCATTCACAAATTCCTCATCTTCACCACCGATCAAAACCCGATTGTCATCAGTAGTTCTCATATAAATGTAAGGTTCGGCTGTGTTCCAAACCAAAAGGTCATTCAGTTCCTTGTGATTTTTCTCATTCTGTTCGCCAACGATGGCGTAAGTTGACAATAGGTTTACAAAATCGTCTTTGATGATCTCTGTACTTTCGAAACCGTTGCAGAAGATGACTTTTTTAGCTTTGATCTTATTTCCAAATTCTGTGGTTGCGGTGACGCCATTTTTTTTATAATCGAATTTGATGATATCGGTCTTATCAAAAACCTGTAGTCCTTTTTTATAATTGTAATTAAGAATGTCGTGTGCTAAACAAAATGCATCGATGCTTCCGCCTTGCTCGGAAAGTATTCCACCAAATGTATTTTCGATTTTAAATGTCGTGCTGATTTCTTCAGACGAAAGCCATTTTATAGGAAAATTTGCTGCTTTTCTAGCTTCGAATTCCTTTTTCAAATCCGGAACATCTTTTTTGAAAGCTGCGAAATAAAGTGATTCCTTTTTCTTGAAACCACAATCTGAATTGACTTCCTTCGCAATTTTCTGCAAATCGTCAATCGAATCGTAACAAGCCCAATATGATTTTTCTGCGCCTTTCTTGCCAATCATTTTGGAGAGTTCAAAAAGCGGAACATCAATCTCATATTGCAACATTGACGTTGTGGCACTCGTACTTCCATTCCCGATTTCGCGTCGGTCCACCAAAACAGTTTTGTAGCCGTCTTTTATCATCTGATGAGCGAGAAGAGAACCGGTGATTCCACCTCCGATGATCAGGATTTCGGTTTCGATATTTTCTCTAAGCGAAGGATAAGAATGTTTGATGCCGTCTTTGACGAGCCAAAATGGTTCAGGAGATTTTAGTTTCATAAATTAATCTTTGATTCCGATGCTTGTAATCAAAAAGCAAACCGAGAATTTGGAATTGGAAAAATTCCAAGCTAATTACTGTAAGACAAAATAACGCCTTCTTCGCGGTCATATTCGTTTCCTAAGATTTCTCTGGCAAATATTTCTGATAGAAAATAAGACTGGAAATTTTGATTTTTCTTGCGTGATTCGTGTTCTTCCTTAGAAATCAATTCACCATCAATAAAGTATAGCGTTTTATTTTTAGGCTTAAATTCAACTTTTTTTGCTGATTCAACATTAATTTCTACACTTGGCTTTTCCTTGATTTGTTTCTTAATAAAAGTATAAAACTGATCTTCATTCTTTTTTAAAATAAACAAATTAAAAATACAAAAAAACCTCAAAGAAATTTTCTTAGAGGTTTCCAATTTATTTAAAATTAAAATTTGCTTATTGAACTTCCGACATTTCCGCCTCGAACTGTGCTAATCCTGCCTTCGTGCTTCCTTTGTCAGTGCCTTTTTGCCATTCTTTTTCAGCTTTTATTTTATCACCCAAACTATAATAATAACTCCCCATAACAGTATGGCCTTCAACTTCGCCCATGCTAATGATTTTCTGTCCCAATTTGATGATTTCAGGATTTTGTTTTGGCTTTTTCGTTTTGCTGGTCAAGACTGCGCCCATTCCGCCAATATCTTCCATTACCATTAATCCAAACTTCTCCATACAAGCTTTTGCGAGACCTCTGTTGCATAAATCATCAATAGTTTTGGTATAATTTGCCATTGCACTTTCGTCAAACAGTTTTTCCAGATCATTGCTTTTAGCTCTGGTTTTGCGGTAGTATTCGTAAAGAAGTTTCGCGTTTTTTTTAGCTAACGCATCGTCTTTTCTGTTGTTTTCGGCAATGCTGTCTTTCTTCAAATCCCATTTTGTATTTTTCACCCAGCTTGAATTCCCGCTCAAGCGATTTTTAGCAAATTTAAATATAAAAATATCCTTATCAGGAAATACTACCACAGAATCGCCTTTTACAAAATAATCACCCTTCCCATATCCTGCAATATCCACTTTTCCATTGCCATCAAAAGCAAAATAAGAATATAATGATTCTTTAGATTGGGTCATAAAATAACCTTGAAGGTTGTTGTCAGCTTCTTGTGCGTTGAAAACTCCGCTTGCTATAATTCCTAAAAGAAATAAAATGTACTTTGTCATTTGAAATTTTTACAAGAGTAAAAGTAAGAAAAAACCTCAAAGAAACTTCCTTGAGGTTTATTTATAATTTTAAAACAGTTAGCATTAAAAACTGTCTGCTCGACACGGGCCTACATATTTCTTCTGTACTTACCACCTACTTCAAACAAAGCATTGGTAATCTGCCCAAGCGAACAATATTTCACGGCATCCATCATTACATTAAATAAATTTTGCTGATTGATGGCAGCGTGTTGTAATGTTTTCAAAGCGGCTTCAGATTTATCTTCATTTGATTTCTGAAAATTATGAAGCATTTCAATCTGAACCTGCTTTTCTTCCTCAGTCGAACGGATCACTTCTCCCGGGCGAACCGTTGGCGAACCGTCTTTTCCTAAGAAAGTGTTTACACCGATGATTGGATATTCTCCTGTGTGTTTCAACCATTCGTAATGCATTGATTCTTCCTGAATTTTCGAGCGTTGATACATCGTTTCCATTGCACCAAGAACACCACCTCTTTCTGTAATTCTGTCGAATTCTGCATAAACAGCTTCTTCAACCAAATCTGTTAATTCTTCAATAATAAATGAACCTTGAAGCGGATTTTCGTTTTTCGCTAATCCCAATTCTTTATTGATAATCAACTGAATTGCCATTGCTCTTCTTACAGACTGCTCAGTCGGCGTTGTAATCGCCTCGTCATACGCATTCGTGTGAAGTGAGTTACAGTTGTCATAGATTGCGTAAAGCGCTTGAAGCGTCGTTCTGATATCATTAAAATCAATTTCCTGAGCGTGAAGCGAACGTCCCGAAGTTTGAATGTGATATTTCAACATCTGGCTTCTTTCGTCTGCTCCGTATTTCAGTTTCATTGCTTTTGCCCAGATTCTTCTCGCCACACGTCCGATTACTGAATATTCAGGGTCGATACCGTTGGAGAAGAAGAAAGATAAGTTTGGTGCAAAATCATTGATATCCATTCCTCGCGACAGATAATATTCAACATATGTGAAACCATTTGCCAATGTAAATGCCAACTGAGAAACCGGATTAGCACCAGCTTCTGCAATGTGATAACCTGAGATAGAAACCGAGTAGAAGTTTCTCACTTTTTCTGTTATAAAATATTCCTGAACGTCACCCATCAATCTCAGGGCAAATTCAGTAGAGAAAATACAAGTATTCTGAGCTTGATCTTCTTTTAAAATATCTGCCTGAACAGTTCCACGAACGGTCGCAATTGTCTTAGCTTTAATTTCAGCATAAGCTTCCGCAGGAATAACTTCGTCTCCGGTAAGTCCTAATAATTTTAAACCTAAACCGTTATTGGAAGGCGGTAATTCACCGTTATATTTTGGTCTTTCTAAACCTTTGTCGTCGAATTTTGCTTTTAAAGCTTTCTCAACATTTGCTTCAAGCTTGTGTTCAGCGATATATTTTTCAACATTTTGGTCAATCGCAGCGTTCATAAAGAAAGCCAGCAACATCGGAGCAGGACCGTTGATCGTCATTGAA
>JAGNPP010000036.1 GCA_017989575.1 Chryseobacterium sp. | reverse complement strand
ATATTAATATTGATATTGACAGAGCCACGATTTATCGGGTATTAAACAGATTTTGCGAAGACGGAATTCTACACCGAATAGTTGCCGAAGACGGGAAACAATATTTTGCAGTTTGCATCAAATGTGATGAGAAAAAACTGACAGACCATCATTTTCATTTCAGATGCACAAAATGTGAAACGATAGAATGTTTGCCAATTGAAGTTCAGTTTTCTTTAGAAAAAGGATATTCTGTGGAAAGCGTGAATTGTATTTTAACGGGTGTTTGTAAAGACTGTAATTAAATTAAGACTTTTTTAAATGAGGTTTTTGTAAACAAGTGTCTTTTTTTCGATATAATTCCAAGAAAAATAGGATAAAATATATGTAATGACAAAGCTTGTAAAAGCAAGTTCATAAGGATTAAAATTAAAATAATTCATCAAAGTTTGCTGAACAATAAAACCGTAGATGTAAACACCATAAGATATATCTCCAATTTTGTTTGGTAAAAATGATAATGTCTTTGAAAAAGATAAACCTATAGTGATAACTAATATTGGCAAAAGAATGTTAGAAATGATATTGTAATTATTAAAATATACAGATGTTATTAATATAAATGTAATTCCGATTTTGGTGAGGTTATTATTTATTTTCTTTAAATCAAAAAAACATAAGATAGAACCTGCAATGAAAAATGCAGCTAATCTATAGAATCTTGCTGAATCTAAGTTTATTATCAAAAAAATATTTTTGAAAAAATTTGGACGTACATTACCGATTAAACAAAAAATAATCCAAAAAAGAAACAAGATAATTAATGTGACTTTTTTGTTATTCCGAATTGGAAAGAATAGCAATATCAATAAATACATTGTAAATTCATAGCTTAAAGTCCATAAGCTTCCATTAATCGCTTTGGGAAAAATATTATTTTCAAAAACTCCTGCAATGTAATATTGATTTGTATATAAAAAAAGATTGTTTGGAAGATAAGAATAGAAATCTTTTTGCAGGAAAATATTATTCCCATTATGTACTACAGCTATTATAATTAAAGATATTAATAACATCACTAGCAGACCTGGAAACAGTCTTAAACACCTTTTCCAGATATAATTATTAACAGTTTTGCTATATTTTAAGCTATTAAATATTAAATACCCACTCATTATAAAAAAAACATTAACGGAGAGGGATCCCAAATCAATCTGGTCATTTGTAATTCTTAATAATAATTCTTTCTCGCCAGTCAATGGAAAAGAATGCGAAAAAATGACCAAAGAAGAAAAAAGTAGCCTTAAAAAATCAAAATTGTTTTGTCTTTCCATAAATTTATGTGATGAATTATTAGTTATTTAAAAAAAAGAATAAAATTTGGCATATAAATTTTATTTCTGCTAAGATAAATATTTAATATAAATTAATAGAAGTCTTACTTAAACTCTCAAAACCCCACGAAAACCTCTCGCAGCATAATAAGATTCCGCACCATTGTGATAAAGGAAAACAGTATTATAACGTTTATCGCAGAAGATTGCGCCACCTAATTTCCTAATATCTTCCGGCGTTTTCACCCAACTCGATGTTTTCAAATCAAAGTTTCCAAGTTTTTGTAATTCTCTGTACTGCTCTTCATCCAAAATCTCAATTCCGATTTCATTAGCCAAATCAATTGCGCTGTTTGCAGGTTTATTTTCCTTTCTGGAGTCTAATGCTTTTCGGTCGTAGCAAAGACTTCGTCTGCCTTTTGGACTTTCTGCAGAACAATCAAAGAAAAGATATTCATCTGTTTTTTTATCATAAGAAACGACATCTGGTTCGCCTTCGGTTCTTTCCATTTCGTGGAGCGACCAGAGTTTTTCAGGGTTGGATTCTAGTTTTTTCTGAACATTTTCCCATTTAAGATTCTCGTGACGCGTCGGATTTTTTTCGAAACGATTTTTTAAAGTGTTAATTAGCTCTTCTTGCTGTTGGGGTGTTAGTTTATTTTTAGGGCTCATAATGTGTTAATATTGAAAAGATTATAAATTTAAAAGTATAAATTTCGTACAATCGATTTCCCAAATTTAATTAAAATATGATTTTATTAATAAATATTATTTTTCGGATGTAACATTATCGCAATCCAAGTTGTCTAATAAGCAAACTAAACTACAATGAAATCATCGATAACCCTTTTGGGATTATTAGTTACAACATTTGCAATTGCTCAAACTCAAGATACTTTAAAGTCCAAAGAAATAGAAGCGGTAAGCATCATCGCCAAAAAACCAACCGTAGAAAGCAAAGCAGACAGAACGGTTTTCAATGTGGCAAACAGCTCGATTCTTGCTGGAAATACGACTTGGGACATTGTAAGAATGACGCCTCTCGTAAGCATCGATAACAATGATAATGTGAAAGCGGAAGGCGAATCGGTTACGGTTTACATTAATGATAGAAAATCTGTTTTCACAGGCAAAGAACTGAAGGAATATCTTAAGACGATTCCGGCGGACAACTTAATGAAAATCGAGGTTATCACAAGTCCGTCTTCACGTTATGAAGCTTCTGGTTCTGTGATCAATATCGTTCTCAAAAAGCGTGATGACGAAGGGATGAAAGGAAGTATTTCCCTCACCAATACTCAAAATACGAAAAACAACCAATATGGAAGTTTGAATCTCAATTATCACAAAAAAAACTTCACACAGACTTTCACGGGAAGTTATAGCGATAATGTTTTTATTACTGAAAATTCCAACAAAAATACTTTCTACGCAGACAATTCGGTGAGTACGATTGATTCAAAAAGTACTTACACGGGGAAAAATCCATCTTTTTCTTCCACGTCAGAATTTGAACTGAACGACAAAAATAACATTGGTCTTGTTGTGGAATATTTCCGTGGCAATCGTACTTCACAATCTGATTCTTTTGAAAATAATTATCTGAATGACGTTTTGTTGAATTCTTTTTCTCAAAATAATCTGGGACTTACAAATAGTAATACTTTGGGAACCAATTTATTCTATAAATATTATGATAAAGAGAAAAACAGGATTTTGGATGTCAATCTTGGGATTAATTATGATTCAGAAAAAGGCACGACAGATTTTACGAGAAACAACGCCACAAACACAATTAGCGAACTAAGACATTTTGAAAATTATAATCAAAACCGAAACTATTTTGTAAAAGTGGATTACACATCGCCCTTGGGGAAAGGCGGAAGTTTTGAAGTTGGTGGAAAAGCAAATTTTAATAACAATGTGATTCCGAATGATTATCGTGTGATTTCTAATAATAGTCTGTTGGAAAATGTGAATTACTTTCAGTACACAGAAAATCTGAATTCACTCTACGCCAACTACAGCAAAACGTTTTTTGAAAAACTGGAAACGAGAATTGGGCTTCGCTACGAATTAATCGACTACAAAATTCATCAAAACGGAACCGAAACCAGACGAGAATCGTACGGAACTTTTTTACCGAATTTGTTGGTGAAATATGCCTTCACACCGAATTATGATTTGAGTTTAACATACAATCACAACCTTTGGAGACCTTGGTATTCTGAGTTTAATGATTTTGAAATGCCTGGTAATAACGGATTTTTCTACCGAGGAAATGTCAATCTTTTACCAAATCCAAGCGACAGAATTGGATTGAAATTTGGCATTTATAAAAAGTATTTCCTTTCTGCGAGATACACTTTTACAGACCAGGATTATTGGACCAGTTACAGCCAGGAAACTCAAAACGGACTCGTGAAAACGATTTCATTTCCAGACAATTTCAAAGGAAAAGTGGAGAAATTTTATCTCTCTGCCAACACCAATCAGAATTTCTTGAAAAATAAGCTGAATGTCAATCTAAGTTTAGGTTGGTCTTATACGGATAATAGTGACTTCAATATCAGAAATGGATTGAAAGCTGATAGCAATTATCTTAATTTCTTTTCAGGTTCTACCAATTTGTCTTACACCAATTTGTTTAGTAAAAACATCAACATTAGTGCTTGGATGAGTATTGATAATCAGAATTATGGAAACTCTGTCGCGAATCAATACAACTTTTTCCACAATATTTCTGTAACCAAGATTTTCCCGGTTTCACAAATTGAGACCAGTTTGCAATTGATGAATATCTTCAAAAGACCGTCAATGAACACGACGACATTCAGCCAAATCGGTTCTTTTCAAAATACAAACAAATGGGATTGGTACGGATTCTCGCTCACATTCGTGAAACGTTTCGGGAACCAAAAAGTAAAAGAAAACACCAAAACAGACGTGGAGAAAAACTCCGGCGGAAGCAAGTAAAATTGTTAAAATTTATATTATTAATTAGAACGGGCAAATTTGCTCGTTCTTTTTTTATTAATGAGAAAAAGTCTTCGAGAGCCTCAGACTGACATTCCTTAAACAGACTGTTTATAGCACTGTAAGGCTGAGGTTCTCAAAGCCCATAAACTATCAACAAACTTTAATAAAAATTTCACACCCAAAACTTTTGAAAGCCGTAAATTTGGCTTCAATAAAAAGTAAAATTAAATGTTCAAAAAAATTCAGATTTTCGTTTTGGCTGTTGCTACATTCGGAAATGTAAATGCTCAGAAAACAAAAATCAACTCAGGAGAAAGACCAAAATTAGTCGTTGGATTAGTCGTTGACCAGATGCGTTGGGATTACCTTTATCGCTATGAAAATAAATTTGGGAAAGGCGGATTTCAGAGGCTTTTGGGCGAAGGTTATTCTCTTAATAATGTTCATATTCCGTACATCCCTACGGTGACGGCGATTGGTCACACTTCGATTTATACAGGTTCAGTTCCATCTATTCACGGGATTGCTGGGAACGATTGGACGGACAAAGCAACAGGAAAGAACGTTTATTGTACTGCAGACGAGGATATGAAACCTGTCGGAACCGATAACAAAAGAAGCGGAAGTCATTCTCCGAAAAATCTTTGGTCCACCACAATGACAGACCAATTGATGATTGCCAGCAATTTCAAATCAAAAGTTGTGGGCGTTTCTTTGAAAGATAGGGCTTCGATTTTGCCTGCTGGTCACAATCCAACTGGCGCTTTTTGGTTTGATGATTCCAATGGGAAATTCATCACAAGTTCTTATTATATGAACGAATTGCCAAAATGGGTCAATGATTTTAACAATCAGAAAGTTCCAGAAAAACTCTTGGCAAACGGTTGGCAAACAGCTTTGCCAATTAGCGAATACACCGAAAGTACAGCGGACAATGTTACGTGGGAAAAACCTGTGGGAACAGCGAAAGACCCAGTTTTCCCTTACAATAATTTGTTAACAGATTATGCCACGAAAAAAGGCGTTATTAGAACCACACCTTTCGGAAATACTTTGACTTTGAAATTTGCGGAATCTGCGTTGGATAATTATAGTTTAGGAAAAGGTTCCGAAACAGATTTCTTGGCTATCAACTTGGCTTCCACAGATTATGTTGGACACTCTTATGGTCCCAATTCTATTGAGGTGGAGGATACTTACATCAGATTGGACAGAGATTTGGCTACGTTTTTCAAAATGTTGGACGAGAAAGTTGGGAAAAACAATTATCTCGTTTTCCTTTCCGCAGACCACGGTGGTGCAAATGCAGAAGGATTCTTGAAAGCCAACAAAATCTTAGGCGGGTTTTTCGACGATGGAATGGAAAAAAATCTAGGTGCAGAATTGGAAAAGAAATTCGCAAACTCTAAAATAATTCACGGGATTGACAATTATCAAATTTATTTGAATCAAAGTCTTATCAAAGAAAAAAATCTGAACGAAGACGATATCAAATCAACAATCATCGATAATCTGAATAAAGACCCGAGAGTTTTGTACGCTGTTGATTTGAAAAAATTAGGTTCATCTGCAATACCAGAACCAATAAAATCAAGAGCAATCAATGGATATAACTGGCAAAGAAGTGGCGATATTCAAATCATTTCGCACGACGGAATGCTTCCAAGCTACGCCAAAAAAGGAACCACACACAGCGTTTGGAATTCCTACGATTCTCACATTCCCTTGATTTTTATGGGTTGGGGAATCAAGAATGGCGAGAGCAATGCGCCTTACAATATGACAGATATTGCACCTACGGTTTCCGCACTGCTTCACATCGAGTTCCCAAGTGGAAACATTGGAAACCCAATTACAGAAGTGATTGGAAGATAGGCAAGTAGAAGTGAGATGTTAGCATCTAGAAGTTAGATGATTTTACTTTATGTTTTAATTCCAAAGCGACGAAGTCGCGAAATATTGGTAGAAATCTAAATCATCAAACTAAAAAGGTGCGAAGCTCCGGAATATTGGTTTAAAATCTGAAACTTAATTTAATCAATTATTTAATCCCGATTTTAAATTAATTTAAAACTCAATATTGTCATTCTGAAAGAATCTAAACCACGAGATTCCGACAGAATGACAATTTTTTTGCAGAAATTTGCACACAATTATGAATTTAAAAGAAAAAGACATTTTCGATTTGCTGAATGAAAAGGCAGAACTCTACAATTCTCCCGATTTTATAATTGATGATCCAATCCAAATTCCGCATCGTTTTTCTTTGAAACAAGATATTGAGATTGCAGGATTTCTGTCTGCAAGCATCGCTTGGGGAAATAGGAAATCAATTATCAATGACGCCAACAGAATGATGGAATTGATGGGAAATTTGCCCTACGATTTTGTTATGAATTTCACAGATTCTGATTTAGATAAGATCCCGCAGAAAGCGATTCACAGAACTTTCAACCACGAGGATTTTATTTTTTTTCTAAGGAATTTCAGACATATTTATTCTCAATTTGAGAGTCTGGAAGATTTGTTTCTCATTAATGAAAATGAAAACAATTTCTACCATTCGATTGAAAGATTCAGAAATCAATTTGTCGCCGAAAAACACCGCGGACAAAAGCACGTGAGCTCTCCTTACAAAAATTCGGCTTCCAAAAGATTGATAATGTTTCTGCGTTGGATGGTACGGAAAGATAAAAAAGGCGTCGATTTTGGAATTTGGGAAAAGATTGATCCTAAATTTTTGTCAGTTCCATTGGATGTTCATACCGCCAATATTTCCAGAAAATTAGGAATATTAACCAGAAAGCAAAACGATTGGAAAGCCGTAGAAGAATTGGATTTGATTCTCAGAAAATATAATTCGGCCGATCCGGCAATCTACGATTTTGCGTTATTTGGTTTGGGAATTTCGAAAGAATTTGAATGATAATCATTGTAAACTCCAGCTTTCTTGATGTACATCAACGGCGTCTCAGTTTAAAGGTCTTATTTTTGCAGCAGTAAAATATTAACATCAAAATAATATCAATGAAAAAATTAACCGTATTGGCATTTGCAGGAGCAGCCTTAATGTTCACTGCTTGTAATGACAAAAAAGAAACTGTTAAAGATGCGCAAGAAGTAGCGGCGAAAACAGGAGACGCTTACAAAGTAGATTTGGCAACGTCCAACGTGAACTGGAAAGCTTTCCACAAAGGTGGTTTCGCACCAAGATGGGGAACTATCAACTTGAAATCTGGCGAAATTACAGTAGCAGACAATGCGGTAACTTCTGGAGATTTTGTGATCGATATGACGACTTTGAAGGTGGATTCTGCTTCGGTAACAGAGCCCGAGAAAAAAGCATCAGATCTTGAAGGTCATTTGAAAAATGAAGATTTCTTCAATGTGACAAAAAATCCAACTTCTGACTTCAAAATCACGTCTGTAGCAGACTTGGCTGGCGATGCTCCAAAAGATGCAGTGGCTGGCGCGAACAAAACTGTGAGCGGAAACTTGACTTTGCTTGGAAAAACTTTGAACGTTTCTTTCCCTGCGAAAGTGACTGTTGCTGATGGAAAAGTCGCTGTAGAAGCGAAATTTACTGTGAACAGAGCAGATTGGGGAATCAAATTCGGGACAGACGAAACCGACCCGGCTGAATGGATGATCAGCAAAGACATTGAGATTGGAATCAATGTGAATGCTACCAAATAATTAGTTTTAAAATGAAAAGGAGAAGACTGTTTCGCAAGAGACAGTCTTTTTTTTGTGAAACACTTCGACAGGCTCAGTGTGACAGGACTTTCATTAATTGGTAGGCTTTCACAATCTTGTCAGGCTGAGCTTGTCGAAGCCTTTGAAACAAAAGAACCGACTCTTTAGAAGCCGGTTCAGTAGATAAAGACATCTCATTTTTTTAGTTAAACAACAACAAAAAAGGATAGCCGACAGTGCTATCCTTTGATTTTTATATCAAATTTAGTTTGATTGATTGTGATTGAAAATAGATAAGTTTTCATAACGATTTCCTTAATCTTATAATGTAAATTTAGAAAGAAAAACAATACGAAATGTAAACTGAATGTTAAAGTTTCGTAGTTATCCACATTTTTTTGTGGATAAGTCTATGAATTTGATTGATTGGTTGTCTCAATCGGAAAATGTTCATCTTCGTATTCTGAAATTAAACCTCCAAGAATTTCCAATTCTTCGCCATCCTTTGTATTTGGTTTTGCATCAAAAATATCTTTCAGTCTTTCTAAAGCTTGATTGTAATCTTCTTCGGTTATTATTGGTGTTAGTTTTCCCATTGTTTTTAAGATTATTACAAAACTTTTTTTTCGAAAGGTGCTATTCTTCTAATATTATACCGATGAAAACCTAAGCTGTCAATTTGATTTAGTAATTTTTGAATATTATAGTCAGCGATTGTATCATTTTCGAAAATAAACATAATTGGGTGTAGTTCTTTCCAACTATTTTTAAAATCTTTTCTGTTTTTGGAATATGCTAAAATATTTCTAATGTTTTGATATTTAATAGTGTAAAGGCTGTCTTTTAATAATTGACGCTTAATTATAGGTTGATTTTCTAAACCCCAAACACAAAACATATCTTGAAATTCTTCTTCATAATAATGTATCTTGTCTTTGGTGAAAATAAAATTAAGTTTTCCTTTCGGATAGTCATATAACTTTATCTCACGAATTTTTTCAAGCTCAGGATTTTTTTTCTTGGCTTCTTGAAAATGCTTTTCTACATTCCTATTATATTCTGAAACGATAAAAGGTTTTTGAATCTCTTCTTTATTACAAGAGATTATAGAAATTAAGATAAAAAAGTAAACAAATTTCATTCGTTGAAGTTAATGATTTACTCCAGTGTGTTTAAATTATTTTTTTTTAATTACTAATACTGTCAATTTGAATCTTATGTTTTAATATTTTAAAAACTTCTCTTCTGTGGACTCCTTTTTTCGATTTAATATCAAGATTAATAAGGTGTACTTCATCAGAGTGATATTCTGGAGCAACTTCATCTAACAAATATTGAAATTCACTGTTTGTTATTTTGAATTCGTAGATAGTGTCGTTTTTTATATTTTTAGAAATATATGTTTGGCCATCCACAGCGCTTAGGTAGTCTAATTTAATTGTAGTATCATTCGTTTTGAAATCTATTATTGTCGTATTGTGATAAAGTAAATAACTTCCCACAAGGAAAACGAAATTCCAAATAATGTGATAAATATAGCCCCAAATAAATCCAAATTTCAAACGCAAATATCCCATAACCATTCCGCCACTTAATTGTGAAAGCGTGATGAAGAATGAAACAAAAATAAATGAAAACGTAATCTTATTGTCATAATTGGTTGCGTGGAGAAGTCCAAAAGTAATCACAGAAAAATAAAAAAAGAATCGGTAATTTGAATTCCAAAAACGTTCGAAAAATCTATTTTTGCTGAACAAATCAAAGAACTTAAATAGATAATTTCTTTTGTATTTTAATGGAAGACGGAAAAATATTTCTTCTATAAACGGGATTATGAAAACGCCGAGTAAAATAATTTCTAGGATAGAAAAGTTTGCTAGCTCATCTATATACCGAATATGATAGACTTTGTTGATGAAATAAGTCAACGGTAAAACCAACAAGAATGTAAAGGCAACTTCTAACAAAAAAAGTGCAGTTATCGTCTTTTGTTTTTCGAAAAAAGAATATGTTCTATTGAAATTCTGATGCGGATTTTTTAAGAATGTCAAAAGAGATTTTACTTCGTCCCAAAATTCAGAAAAAAAACGACTCATCATAATTTCTCCGCAACATACTTCGCCGTAGCAGAACCTTTCACTTTCACCAAATCCTCAGGCGTTCCGGCAAAAACAACTTCGCCACCGTATTTTCCGGCATTCGGACCGATGTCGATAATGTAATCTGCCGTTTTCATAATATCCGGCTGATGCTCAATCACGACCACAGAATGCCCTAATTCAATCAAAGCCTGAAGTGATTTCAATAATTTCTTAATGTCGTGGAAATGCAATCCTGTTGATGGTTCATCAAAGACGAAAAGCGTTTTGTCGGTCGTCACACCTTTCACAAGGAACGATGCCAGTTTCACTCTCTGTGCCTCACCTCCGGAAAGGGTGGAAGAGGATTGTCCGAGTTGGAGATATCCCAAACCAACATCCTGCAAAGGTTTTATTTTGGTTGCAATTTTTTCTTCGTGATTTTCTGAGAAGAATTCCAACGCCTCGTCAACCGTCATATGAAGGATGTCGGAGATATTTTTCTCATCATATTTAATTTCCAAAATTTCTTTCTTGAAACGCGTGCCGTGGCAATGTTCACATTCCAGCTCAATGTCGGCCATAAACTGCATTGAGACTGTGATGACACCGTCGCCTTTACATTCGTCGCAACGTCCGCCGTCAACATTGAAGGAGAAATGTTTCGGTTTCAAGCCTTGAACTTTCGCTGATTTTTGTTTCGCAAAAAGGTCACGGATATCGTCGTAAGCTTTCAAGTAAGTCACTGGATTGGAACGGGAAGATTTTCCAATCGGATTTTGGTCAATTAATTCGATATTTTGAATCAATTTTGAAGGGAATTCCACAGAATCATAATCCGCTTTTTTTCCACCCATTCCCAATTGGATTTGGATTGCGTTCGTCATCACTTCTTTCATCAAGGTCGATTTTCCGCTCCCGGAAACGCCTGTGATGACAGTCAAGCATTCCAATGGAACATTCACGTCAATGTTCTTCAGATTGTTTTGACGTGCGCCTTTGATGGCGATATATTCTTTAGTTTTTCTACGCTTTTTAGGCACTTCGATTTCCATTTCGCCACTCAGATATTTTGCGGTCAGCGTATCGGATTTCATCATTTCCTCATAGCTTCCGTTGAAAACCAAATCACCGCCAAGATAACCAGCTTCCGGACCAATATCGATAATGTGGTCGGCTGCTTTCATCACGTCTTCATCGTGTTCTACAACTATTACCGTATTTCCAAGGTCTCGAAGTTGCTTCAAAACGCCGATCAGATTTTCGGTATCTCTGGAATGCAATCCAATACTCGGCTCATCCAAAATATAAATTGAACCCACGAGCGAACTTCCCAAGCTGGTTGCTAGATTAATTCTCTGACTTTCACCTCCAGAAAGCGTGTTTGAAGTTCTGTTTAATGTTAAATAGCCTAGACCAACTTTCGTCAAAAACTCCAATCGGGTTTCGATTTCGTAGGTCAATCGTTTTGCGATTTCTCTGTCGTGCTCGTTTAGTTTTAAAGTTTTGATTAAGGGGAGAAATTCATCCAAAGGCAATTCGATGAACGACTGAATATTGTGTCCGTCGATTTTTACCCAACTCGTTTCTTCTCTTAATCTCAGGCCTTCGCAAGTCGGACAAAGTGTTTTCCCACGGTAGCGCGAAAGCATTACGCGGTACTGGATTTTATAAAGATTTTCCTCCAGCATTTTGAAGAAATTATCAATGCTTGGGAACGTTTTCGTTTTGTCGCCTCTCCAAAGTAACTGCTTTTGTTCTTTGGTCAATTGATGATAAGGCTTATGAATAGGGAAGTCTTTGTTCTTTTTAATGAAATCTTTTTTCCATTCGCTCATACTTTCGCCATGCCAAGACGCCACAGCATCTTCGTGAAGCGATAGATTTTTGTTAGGAATCACCAAATCTTCATCAATTCCAATCACTTTTCCGTAGCCTTCGCAAGTCGGGCAAGCGCCGTAAGGATTGTTAAAACTGAAATAATGTACAGTTGGCTCATTGAAAACAATGCCGTCCAATTCAAATTTATTAGAGAAATCTCTTACTTTTTCGGTGTCTGTATTTTTCAAAGAGCAATAGCCGTGACCTTCGTAGAAAGCCATTTGGATAGAATCCGCCAATCGCTGAAGGAAACTCTCATCTTCCTCATAACTGAATCTATCGATGACCAAATTAATCGTCATCTCTTTCTCCGGCACAAATCCAAAACTCTCCAAATCCTCGATTCCGGCTACATTTCCATTGACTTCCAATCTTGTGAAACCGGAAACTTTCAATGTTTTTAGTTGCTCGGCAAAGTTTTCAGCATCAAATGCCAAAGGAGCCAAAAGCAAAAACGTCGAATCTTTCTTCGAATTTTTAATGAAATCAATGACGTCTGTCACGCTGTCTTTCTTCACTTCTTCACCGGAAATCGGGGAATAAGTTCGCCCAACTCTGGAAAAGAACAACTTCATATAATCGTAAATCTCCGTGGAAGTTCCAACGGTTGAACGCGGATTGGACGAAATCACCTTTTGCTGAATCGCAATAGACGGCGCCAAACCTTTGATATCATCGATTTTTGGTTTTTCTAATTTTCCCAAAAACTGACGCGCGTAGGAACTCAAACTTTCCACATAACGCCTCTGTCCTTCGGCATAAATAGTGTCGAAAGCCAGTGAAGATTTTCCACTTCCCGAGACGCCCGTAATCACAATCAGTTTGTTCTTTGGAATGAGAACGTCGATGTGTTTCAGGTTGTTAAGGTGTGCGTTTTTAACGAAAAGAAATTTCTTTATATCGATGTCGGTTGTTGTAGCCATAGTAAAAATAAGACCTACAAATTTACGGAAAAAATGTAAAGAAACCTGCCAACTTTTAGTCCGTTGACAGGTTTTAGAAAATAGTTAGTTAGTGTAATGATGAATGTTAAATTCTATCATCAAAATTAGCAAAACAGTGATTGTGATGAAATACCTATTTCTCGTTATTTTTCCAAATCTATGGACAGAAAAACTGTGGTTCCGGAGTCGTCGGAAATTAATGAAAATTCGCCATCCAAACTTTCTGTTCGGGATCTCATAGATGATAATCCGTAGCCCACTGAGGAAGATTCTGAGGAAAAACCTTTGCCATTATCGGAGATTTTGATTTTGAGATTTTGGTTTTCATCTGTGATTTGGAAAGTGGCTTGGCTTGCCTGGCTGTGCTTCACAATATTGTGGGCAGATTCCTTGATTACCATTAGAATATTTCGTCGGATTTCGGATTTGATGATGCTTTTTTGATTCTGGATATTCTTTTGGAAATTAAAATTGATATTTGTTTTTGAAAAGTAATTTTCCAAATAATGAATGCAGTAATCTGTAAAATTCTCAATGTTGTCATTTGCTACATTCAGGGACCAAAGCATCTCGCGCATAGAATGGTTCATATTTTCAGAAATCTTGATGAGTTCATCTATTTCCTGATGACTGATGTTTTGGCTTTGCATTTTCAAAATCTCAGATTGCAGTTTGATGGCGGAGATTCCGGCGCCAATTTCGTCGTGCATATCCCGTGAGATTCTGGCTCTTTCGTTTTCCAAAGATTTTTGTTTTTCGAGTTCTTTTTCCAGAATTTGGTTTTTGAATTCTGCGTCTTTGAGTTGTTTTTCTTTGATGTAAAATTGCTGTCTTTTGTTATACATTAATATGACGAAAATTACAAATCCTGTCAGAATCATCATAACAATGAAAATGAAAAAATAAGTGATTTTAATTTCGTAAGGAAGAGAC
>JAGNPP010000216.1 GCA_017989575.1 Chryseobacterium sp. | reverse complement strand
GGCTAAGATCTAAATATTTTATTATTTAAATTTGAACACAAAAAAGCCCTCAATCACTTGAGGGCTTTCACTATATATCTTAAAGAAACTACTCCACTATTTCAGCGTTGCTGATAGAAGATTTCCCTGTTACTTTGTCTTCTTTTTTCTTTCCTTTTAGGAAGTCATAAGCCGTAGCCGATGCGATGAAGATGGATGAATAGGTTCCGAATCCGATACCAATCAATAGACAGAACATAAAGCCTCTCAAGTTGTCTCCTCCGAAGATGAAAATCGCAAGGATTACCAAAATCGTAGTGAAAGAGGTGTTGAAGGTTCTACCAATTGTACTCGAGATGGAATCATCAAACAATCCTGCTAAAGTCAGTGCTTTTTTCTCACGCAGATATTCTCTAATTCTATCGAAGATGATAACGGTGTCATTGATGGAATATCCAATCACCGTAAGGATTGCTGCAATGAAATCCTGATTGATTTCCATATTAAACGGCATCACTTTGTAGAACAATGAGTAAACCCCAAGGATTACAACCGCATCGTGGAACAAACCAACAACCGCTCCAAGAGAGAACTGCCACTTGTCGAATCTCACCAAGATATAGATGAAAATTCCAAGCAAAGCCGCTCCTACTGCCAACATACCGTGTGTTTTGATGTCATCTGCAACCGTTGGTCCTACTTTCGTAGAAGAAACAATTCCAGCGTGGTCTTTATCTGCTGCTTTGAACTCGGCCAAAGTCATTCCTGCCGGCAAATCTGCTTTGATGCCTTCGTAGATTTTTTGCTCTACTGTTTGATCTGCTGCAAGAGACTCATCATCAATCAAATAATCTGTAGTGATTTTCAACTGAGAAGAGTTACCAAAAGTTTTAGCTTCTACAATGTTGTTTTGACCATCTGCAGTTACCATCAATTTTCCAATGTTAGCTTCAATTTTTTCTGCATCTACAGGTTTTTCGAATCTCACGACATAGTTACGTCCTCCTGTAAAATCAATACCATATTTGAAACCGTTGATTGCGATAGATGCCACAGCGATTATCATTAAGATAGATGATACGATGTAAGAATATTTTCTTTTCCCGATGAAGTCGATCCAAGTATTTCTGAATAAGTTCTTAGTTGGAGCTGTCCAAACAGAAAGTGATTTTCCTTTCTCCAATCTGCTGAAGATCATTACTCTTGATAATAGAACAGATGTGAACAATGTCATTACCAAACCAATCATCAATGTTACTGCAAATCCTTTGATAGGACCAGTTCCGAAGATGTAAAGAATCAATGCTGTGATGAAAGTAGTCGCGTGGCCATCAATGATCGCAGAGATCGCATGTTTGAAACCGTCTTTGTAAGCTTCAAGTATATTTTTCCCGCGGAAGAGTTCTTCTTTGGTTCTTTCGTAGATGATGACGTTTGCATCCACAGCCAATGCCATAGATAGTACAATTCCGGCAATACCTGGAAGCGTCAATGTTGCATCCAATGAGTCCATAATCCCGAAGATGTAGAACAAGTTGATCACCATTGCAATGACTGCATAAACGCCCGCTCCACCATAGTAGAAAATGATGTAAACAATGATGATCGCAAATGCAATAAGGAAAGACATCACACCATCATTGATAGATTCTGCTCCTAGAGATGGACCTACAACATCTGCCTGTACAATCTTCGCACCTGCAGGCAATTTACCAGCACCTAGAACATCTACCAAATCTTTAGCCTCCTCTTGCGTGAAGTTTCCAGAAATCTGAGTTCTTCCGTTTGGAATCACTTCGTTTACGGAAGGCGCAGTGTAAACTCTGTTATCAAGTGTTACCGCTACTACTTTACCTTTGTTTTTCTCAGTCATTGTTTTCCAATCACGAGCACCGTTGGAATCCATTTGCATATCTACCACGATACGACCCAACTGGTCATAGCTGATGTTTGCAGATTCTACAGCGCCATCTACTGGAGCTTTCTGAGTGATGTTTCCACGGATTGCATACAAGACAAGACTATTTGCACTGTTAGACTCTGGCTTGTAGCCCCACATAAACTGCGTATATTTCAAGTTAACAGGTCTGGCTTTGATTGCCACTTCGCTGTTAAGTAATTTGTTCACCACTGCTGTATCAGACAATTTCACATTCGCCACAGCATTTCCAGGTGTAGAATTCAATTGAATCAAGTTCATCAAATTCGTTGTTTTTGCAACGCCGATAGAATCTCCTTTAGCCTTAACTAATTGGTCTAGCTGAGAGAAATATGGAACCACTTCTTGCCCCAACTGCACTTCCCAAAACTGAAGTTTTGCAGAAGTCTGAAGCATTTTTTTAACTCTGTCGATATCTTTGATACCAGGCATTTCTACCAAGATTCTTCCAGTTCCAGGAACTCTCTGAACGTTTGGTTGCGTCACACCCATTTTGTCGATACGTGTTCTAAGAACTTCATAAGCCGTTCCTACAGACGCATCAATTTTTTTTCTGATAATATTTTTTACCTGATCATCCGGTGTATTGAACTTGATCTCAGAAAGATTGGTATTTCCGAAGATCTCAGGATCTGCAAGTTTCAGGTTGGTACCTTTTTCTTTGTTAACAGCTTCGAACTGGATGAAGAAATCCTCGATGTATTGTTTACTTGAGTTTTTCTGTGCTTTGTCTGTTCTGTTAAGTGCTTCTACTAAAGTAGCATTTGTAGAGTAATTACTAAGATCATTTACCAAATCTCTCTGATTGATCTCCAGCAATACGTTGATACCACCTTTAAGATCCAAACCAAGTTTCATTTCTTTCTCTTTTGCAGATCTGTAATCCAGCGATGTAAAACCTAGATTAAGAGTGTCTTTAGAAAGTCTTGCGAGCTCAGCCTGGTATTTCACTGGATTTTCACCGGCAATTGCTTTTGCTTCTTTTTCTATTTTGTTGGCATAGAAAGAAGGCAGAAGCTCATTGAGGCAAATTAATCCAAGAACGATGGCGACTAATGTAATGAGTCCTTTTCCTTGCATTTTCTTACGATATATATAAATTAAGTCGGCAAATATAATGATTTATAGCGGAAATAAGAATTTGAAAATGAGAAAAGTGCATTATAGTTTTTATAATGAAATTAATTCCGACTTTTCGTTCAAAAATCAAGTTGAAAATTAGCTTTTGTTATTAATTAAATAATTCTAAAATGGTAAGGTATGAAATTTGGATACTTTATTAATAATCTCAAAAATAATCAGTTATGCGAAAATTAATACTCATGCTCTCTTGCGCATTTGCAACGGAAATATATTCACAACAAATCATCTTGGAAGAATTTGCGACGGCTTCCAATCCTGTGGAAATCATCGCATCGCCAACGAACGACAACCGACTTTTCGTAGCTCAACAAACCGGAACCATACGAATTTTGAACACCAACGGTACTTTTGAAGCGACGGATTTTCTAAACATTACAGACAGAGTCAACTTCAATGGCGAAATGGGATTGCTTGGTTTGGCTTTTCATCCGGACTTTGCAACCAATCGCTATTTTTATGTTTATTACAACAGAGCTGGCAGAACGATTACGGTTTCCCGATTCACAGCAGATTCAGCTAATCCAAACACAGCGGATCCTTCAACAGAAAAAGTAATGATGTCGATTCCTAAAAGCCAAACCAATCACAATGGTGGAAGTATTCATTTTGGTGCTGATGGATTTCTTTATATTTCAACCGGAGACGGCGGTGGCGGTGGCGACCCAGACAACAATGGACAAAACAAAAATTCACTTTTAGGAAAGCTTTTGAGAATTGATGTTAATACTAATAATCCCTACAATGTTCCAACTGACAATCCTTTTGTAGGCGTAGATGGCGCGGACGAAATCTGGTCTTATGGACTAAGAAACGGATGGAAATTTTCTTTTGACAGAACCACGAACAACATTTGGATTGCGGATGTTGGACAAAATTTAATCGAAGAAATCAACAGAGTTCCTGCAACTACGCCCGCTGTAAACTACGGCTGGAGATGCTACGAAGGAAATAATCCCTACAACACCGCTGGTTGCGCCAACGCTTCGACAATGACTTTCCCAGTTGTAGATTATGACCATTCCGGCGGAAAATGTTCGATTACGGGCGGTTACGTTTACAGAGGAAATCTTTATCCTGATTTGGTTGGGAAATATATTTTTGCAGATTTCTGCTCTCAACAAATCGGAGTTTTGGAAAATACAACCATTACTTGGACGCCAGCTTTTACTGGAAATAGATTTACAACTTTTGGAGAGGACAATCAGAAGCAACTTTATGTTGGTGCGAGCAATGGAAAGATATTCAAAGTTAAATCCGATAATCTTTCGGTAAATGATATTGCTACAACTCAAATTTTAGTCGCACCACTTCCTGCGAAAAACATTCTATATATCAAAAACCTTAATGAGAAAAATGTGAGAGCCGAAATTTTAGATTTGGCTGGAAGAACAATCTCAGAAAGTAATGTTGCAGAAAACGACAAAAGCGTTGACATATCACTTTTAACGCCCGGAGAATATATCTTGGTTCTTAAGAAAGATGATATTAAAATTATGAGCCAGAAAATTCTTAAGGAATATTAGTTTTATTTGTCTTCGAAAGCCTCAGACTGACAATCTTAAAAAGTTCGCGAGAAACCTAGACTGACAATCTCGAGAAACCTTAAAC
>JAGNPP010000035.1:9849-13835 GCA_017989575.1 Chryseobacterium sp. | reverse complement strand
ATATTCAGTAATGTTTAGTATCATTTAAAAAATCGCTACTTTTGAAACTGAAATTTTAACGAAAAAAAGCGTCGCTTTTATTCTGTAAACAGAAATCTGACAATTTCATTACAGCACAGAATAAACAGTTTGATGCCCTCGCTTATGGCGTGGGCTATTCCTGTTTGTGCTGTATGGTTTTGTCAGAACCTCTGTTTGCAAATTGAGTTTAGTCCCACGCTTTTTTATATTAAAAATCTGCAAAGGGACTTGTAGAAAAAAACAATTAATATGAAAAAAAGTATTTTTTCCTTTTCTGTATTACTCAATTCAATGTTTCTTTTCGGACAAACCGCAACACCTCAACAAGAAGCCCCACCAAATGAATTGGCTACAGAATTTACAGTCAATAAAGAACAACAATTGACAGATTTTCTTATAATTCCGTGTGAAGGAAAAACCAAAGAAGAACTTTACAAAAAGACAATTGAATGGATTAGCAAAACTTACAACAAACCAAGTGAAGTAATAAAGTCGCAAGTTGAAAATGATTACATTCGTTTCCAAGGTATAAGCAAGAATGAATATTGCAGAAAGCCAATGGTTTTAATTTGTGAAGATTTAAGATATGAAATTGAAGTTTCCGTAAAAGATGGAAAATATAAATTTGATGTTGTGAATTTGGAAAGTGCTATAACGGATAAGAAATACGATTTAACGGGTTTGGCTTCAAGTCGTACTACAGGATGGAGTAATGCAGAAATTAAAAAAGGTTGGACGAACTTTAAAAGCAATGGAGAAGTTCGTGACCAATATAAAGATACAATGCCAAAAGTCGCAAGATATATTAATTCTTTAAATCAAAGCCTTCACGATTATATCTATAATCAAAACGAAACAGCGAAAAGCAACGATTGGTAAAACCTCAAATTAATACCCGTAAATATAACCTCATCTAATTGATGAGGTTTTTTTGTAAGAATACTTTTATTACAGATTGTTGGCAAATTGTCGGCAAAGATGTAAAATAAAAAAGCGTAAAAAATTGATATTCAATTAATTACGCCTTAACAATTGTAGACCCACAGGGATTCGAACCCCAGATGACTGCACCAAAAACAGTAGTGTTACCGCTACACCATAGGTCTGTCCTTTATTGTGGTGCAAATTTAGAGCTTTTTTCTGAACTTCCAAATTTATTTTAAAAAAAATTGCATAATTTTATAAAATAAATTCTTGCTCAACCTAATGTTAATCGACCTTTACAAACCTTTATCCAATCAGGAAACACCATCTAACGAATTTGAAACCAAAGTTTTAGACTTCATCAAAGAATGGTTTTCGGACTCGAAAACAGTCAAAATTCAGAGTTCTGGCTCTACTGGAATTCCGAAAATTTTTGAAGTAGAAAAATCAAAAATGTTGAATTCTGCTGAGATGACTTGTGATTTTTTGGATTTAAAAGAAGGAAATATAGCATTAATTTGCCTTCCGATAGAATATATCTCGGGGAAAATGATGGTTGTGAGAAGTATTTTTAGAAAATTAAAACTGAAAATCGCCGAACCTTCGACAAATCCACTTCAAAATATCAATCATGAAATCGATTTTTGCGCAATGACGCCTTTGCAAGTAGAAAATTCCTTAGACAAACTTCATCTCATCAAAAATCTGATTATTGGTGGCGCATCAGTTTCCGAAACTTTAAAGAAGAAAATCTCTCAAACGCTCAAACTCTCAAACTCCCCCACTCGAATCTTCGAGACTTATGGAATGAGCGAAACGCTTTCTCATATTGCACTCAGACAGATTTTCCCAAATCAGGAAGATTGGTTCACCGTTTTTGATGGTGTGGAAATTTCTTTGGACAAAAGAGATTGTCTCAAAATATTTGCACCAAAATTGAATTCAGAAGTTTTACAGACAAACGATTTGGTCGAAATCAATGATGATAATCAATTCAGATTTCTGGGAAGGCTTGATAACGTCATCAATTCCGGAGGCGCAAAGATTTTCCCCGAAGAATTAGAAAAATTAGTCAAACAAAATATTCCGAATGAAGTTATATTTCTCGGAATTGACGATGAAAAACTCGGACAAAAATTAATTCTATTAATTGAAGGTCTAGAATCCGAATCCATCAACCAAAAACTTTCAACCATCAACTACAAAAAATCGTTTCATAAACCAAAAGGAATTATTTTTGTAGAACAAATCCCAAGAACGCCAAACGGAAAAGTCAACCGACTGGCGTTGAAAAAACTAATTGAGAAATGAAAAACTTCACGTCCGAAATCAGCTACAAAACTTCCCGCTCTTCCGGCGCTGGCGGACAAAACGTGAACAAAGTGGAAACTGCTGTAACGGCGATTTGGAACGTCTCAGAAAGTTATTATTTCTCAGACGATGAAAAACTAAGAATCTCCGACAAACTGAAAAACCGCATCAATTCCGAAGGTCTTCTCCAAATGACTTCATCAGAAAGCCGAACGCAACTCGCGAACAAAAAAATCGTGACCGAAAAAATGCTGGAAATGGTAGAAAAATCGCTTTTCATCCCAAAATACAGAGTCAAAACCAAACCTTCAAAACGCCAGGTTCAAAAGCGAATCGACAACAAAAAGAAAATATCGGAGAAAAAAGACAATCGAAAGTTTAAATTTTAAAGTCCGATAAATCTTTTATTTCTTTATCGATTTTCTGAGAATATTCCAACTGCTTATCACGAATTCTACCGTGATTCGTCACCGTTTCATAATCTTGCTGATAAGCTTTGTAATCATCATAAATCCGTTCGTAGTACTTCTGCAACGATTTGACATCTAAACTTTTATCACTAATTATTTTCCTAAATCGCCGTGCAAACAACTCCGCAATATCGAAATGACTTTGCTCGTGCATCAAAACATTATCGGTTTTATGTTCCGGATGCGCCCAGGATTTGGAAGGAATAAAAAAAGATTCTATTTTCACTTGTTTATCCGTGAATTTTTTGGTTGAACTATTCAGCAAATAGGAAATCCCGCAAAACGTTGTCGCAGCGGTTTTGGAAGTGCTGGGCGAAGTTTTTGACAGGAAGTCTCCCCAAATTAATTTCCGGTTTTCGTCCCAGAAAATCTTGTCTTGAGCCTTGGTGAATCCAAAGAAAAACAGCGGAATGAGAATTAAAATTTGTTTTAACATAACTGTTGGATTAATTTTTTGAATAAATGTTAATTTATATCCACAAAACTTGTATTTTTACCTCCCCTCATTTTAAAAAATGGAAAAAGAAATAAAAATACAATTTGATGTAATCCCGAATTACAATCAGCTCAGCGATATAGAAAAAACACTTTTTGACAAAGCCCAAGCAATCCGAGAAAAAGCCTACGCGCCCTACTCCAATTTCTTCGTCGGTTGTGCGCTCCTCTTGGAAAATGGCGAAATCATCACCGGAAGCAACCAAGAAAATGCAGCCTATCCATCCGGATTGTGCGCCGAGAGAACCGCAATTTTCTGGACTTCTGCCAATTATCCAAACGAAAAAATCAAAAAAATATTCGTGATTGGAGGTCCAAAAGACGGACTCAGTTCCACACCAATTCCACCTTGTGGCGGTTGCAGACAATCCATTCTGGAGTACGAAGCCAAACAAAAAGACGTCATCGAAATCTACTTCACATCACCAAACGGAGAAATCATCAAGACAAAATCCATCCGAGATTTGCTACCATTCTCATTTGACGGCACATTTTTATAACATTTAGGAGCACGACGGTTGGTTTATAGGCGGACGATTCCAACCTGCTGTCCACTATATCTTTTTTGCCATTGCGAACGACGGGAAGTCATTTCAATTCACCTTTTCTCCGCAATGCCAAAAAAGGATGCCGTTCCCATCAGGGCTATGTTCACGTTTTGTATTTCTTTTCACGACAAATAAAATCGAAAATCCCATTCAGCAAGTGAATGGGATTTTCTTGTAAAATGTAGATATGGATATGAAAATTTGGTTATTAGTTTTT
>JAGNPP010000035.1:0-9749 GCA_017989575.1 Chryseobacterium sp. | reverse complement strand
ATCAGGGCTATGTTCACGTTTTGTATTTCTTTTCACGACAAATAAAATCGAAAATCCCATTCAGCAAGTGAATGGGATTTTCTTGTAAAATGTAGATATGGATATGAAAATTTGGTTATTAGTTTTTAATTATTTTTTGTGTGGTTTTTTTCCCATTTTCCAACATAATTTCCACTACATAAATTCCCTTTTCAAGACGAGAGAAATCGATCATAGAATCAGAAATCAATCTCGCATTCACAATTTGACCAGAGAGATTGTACACTTTATGCGATTTGATTTTGCTTGTAGATTTCACATTCAAGACATCTTTCACCGGATTTGGATAGATGGAAACTGTGGTGTTTTTCACATCAGCAACGCCTAAAACTGCAAATTCCCGCTCTTGAGATTGATCAGAATATTTCTTGGAGGCATCAATAGATTTTACGCTCCAGAAAATCTTGGAAGGTAAATTGGTTTTATCCAAATACCAGCTTTTGTTGTTTACAATATATTTTGCAATATCAGACTTCCCAGCTTCTGAACCAACGCTCAATTCATATTGGAGAGTAAGCTCCGGCGTTTTGTCATCCGTTGCTCCAGACCAACTGAAATTGATTTTATTATCATTATCGGTTGCTGTAAGAATTGTTGGCGCATTTGGTTTTTGATTGGAAACCGTTGTCGTATTTCTAAACAATTTGGTGTAAGGCATCAAATCTGGGTCAGCCCAATCGAAACCGTTGGCGAGAATATCCAGATTTCCATCATTATCATAATCAAAAACCGCCAAAGTTCCCTGGCTTCCTAGATTGTAAAGATTTGCATTTTCATCTTTTTCAAATTTCTGAAGTTGCGGATTGTAGAGAAAAACTTTGGAATAAGATTCGTAATCATAATCACCAATTACAACGAAATCGTAATAGCCATCATTATTTAAATCACCAACTTCTACGCCACCAGCAGACAAACCTTCGTTTTCAATTTTAGTTTCTGTGAAGTTTCCTTCTCCATCATTGATGAAAACCGCCAAGTAAGCATCATAATTTTCATCCTGCGCTGCCACTACGAAATCCTGAAAACCATCACCATTGAAATCTGCAAAAGACATCTTGCTATCACTTACCACAGGAAGTTCAGATTTCTTTACCAAAGTTCCGTTTTCATTGATGTACACTGTAAAAGTCCCTTCATAATCTGCATTGAAACCATTGGTAATCAAGTCCAACTCGTTGTCGTTATTAAGATCAACGACTTTGAAACTTCCGTTTTGGGTTCCCGGCATCCAAGCTGTATTTTGCTGAAACCCAGAAGAATGATTAAGATACAAATCCAAGTCGTGGGTAAATCCTACACCTTCAACAAATTGAGTTCCATTGATTGCATAATCTTGCTTTCCATCGTGATTGAAATCAAAAACATCTAGTCCACCGTAGATTTTTCCTGGTGCATTGTCCATTAATGTAAATCCTGAACCTGTATTTTTCCATCGGTATTGCTGATAGTTGACGATGTCATTGTAACTCAATCCAGTTGTGATAACATCCAAAAGTCCGTCATTATCAAAATCAAGAAACTTCACAGCACTTAGATGAACCGAGTTGTCACCAAAATCCTGAACCGAAGAAAACACGCCATTCGTATTTTTATAAAGACTGTTGGAAGTGATGTCCACATTGGTATCGCCGTCAGAATCTATAGCGCCTGTGAAAAATATTTCCTGAATTCCGTCATTATCCACATCTGCCACCGCAGCGGCAGAATAGAAATAATTTTGAAGATTGGGTTGAGATATTTCCTCAAAACTCTGCGCTTTGGCAACAATTGCCGACAAAACCAAAATAGGAATATAAAGCTTTTTCATAATATTTTTATTTAGAATAATTAAAAATTACTTTGCGAAAATATACAAGAAGCTTTACCAAAAAGGATTTTGTAATATGATATTTGTCTTGTTCTAAAATTTATAAGACTAAAAAATTGATTAAAATAATGATTTACAAATGAATATCGGTGAATTAAGAAATTTCAAAAATCTTACTTTCTTCGTGTATTCTTTTCACGACATTTTCTGTCCGTTCCTTGTGCGTATCCGTAATGAAGATTTGCCCAAAGCTTTCTTTGTTCACTAATTCAATGAGTTGCGAAACTCTGGTATCATCAAGTTTATCAAAAATATCATCAAGGAGAAGAATTGGCGATTTGCCAGTAAGTTCTTTGATTCGATTGATTTGAGCGAGTTTTAAAGAGACCAAAAACGATTTTTGCTGACCTTGCGAACCAATCTTTTTTATTGAATTTCCATTCATTTCGAAAATCAAATCATCCTTATGAATTCCTTTGGAAGTGTAGGTCAAAACTCGGTCTTTATCAATGGAATTTGATAACAGTTCTTGAAACGTGCTGTCGGAAAGATGAGATTCATAAACCACAGAAACCTTTTCTTTTCCGCCGGAAATAATGTCGTAATAATGCTGGACAATTGGATTCAGTTTTTCGACGAACTCCTTTCTTTTCTCGAAAATCCTTGTTCCAAAGTTTGAAATTGGGTCATCGTAAATCTCCAAAGAATCCTTATCAAAATATCGATTTTTAGCAAAGTTCTTCAGCAAAGCATTTCTCTGCTGAATGGTTTTTTGATACTGAATCAAGTCAAAAAGATAAACGGAATCCGTCTGAGAAATCATCGCATCAAGAAATTTCCTGCGACTTTCCCCAGAATCCGAAATCAAATTGGAATCATACGGCGAAATCATCACACTCGGCAAATAACCTATGTGGTCGGCTAATCTGTCGTATGCTTTATCGTTTTTCTTGATGACTTTTTTTGATTCTCTCGGATGCAGGATTTTGATAATATCTTCCTTCTCCTCATTCTGAATTTCGGATTCAATCGTAAAGAAATCTTCTTCGGATTTGATATTATTGAGGTCCGAATTCCCAAGGAAACTTTTGCCAACAGACAGATAATGAAGCGCATCCAGAATATTGGTTTTCCCTACGCCATTGTTCCCGACGAAACAATTGATTTGTGGCGAAAAGTCAAAAGAAACTTCGGAATGGCTTTTGAAATTGATAAGTGATAGTTTATTGATAATCATAATCCTAAAATATTTTCGAGCGCTTCAGGATTCTGATGGTTTTCCCAAAATGAAATGATTGAAATGGTTTCTTGTTCTATACTATAAATCAAACTATAATTTTTAAAGACTAACATTCTCGTGGTTTCATTGATAGTTTTCTTTCCAGAAAATGGTTGAAATTTTAATTGATTGGTTTTCTCTTTGATAACCAGACTTAATTTTTTAGAATAAGAATTACTCTTGTTTCTATTGTTCCAATATTCGAAAATCTCATCTCTTTGTTTCTTTGCAAAATGGGTCCATTCGACTTTTATTTCAGCCATTTTTCATCCATTTTATCCATTTCTTCTTCTGTGTAGACCCTTCCATTTTTCACGTCGTCCATTCCTTGTTCTATCATCTTCAGGACATAATCTGGGAGAATGACTTTCTCTTCTTTAAAATATTCATCAACTTCCTCTTCCGTCATTGGTCTTTCGGATTCGTAGATGGATTCTGGTTCTGCGACGATATTTGTGGACTTACTTTCAAAATTTTTCAGAAGTGAAGACAACAAATAATAATTCTGGGATTCGCAGATTTTCTTAATCAGTTTTATTTTAATGTCGTTGATATTTTCCATCACTTAAAATTTATGTAAAGATAAAAAAACGGTTTTAGAATTAATTTTAAATCAAGAAAGAATTGAAATACTTAGAATAGATTATTTTAAATCAATTTCTTTTCCCCAATCCTAAAGGGAGGAAAATTGATTTAAAATTTCATCAAATTACTCCCTTTAGGGTTGGGGAAATAATTTTGATGAAATTTTAGTTTCCAAAATTCACAAAATGCGGAATATCTGCGCCAAAACTGTTCAGTGGCAAAACGTTGTTTCGATTGCTGTTAAAATCAAAAAGAGAATTGTTGTCAAAGGGAACTCGTGGATAATAAGTGAATGAAATCTGAATCCTGTTGAACACCAAATATGGATTATTAATCAAAACGCCAATTCCGATTTTCGTGTTTGCATTGGTTTTCATCAAGCTGTCATTCGGCATTGCCAACCAGCCAACTGCAGTCGTGAGATACGGACTGAAATGAAAATTCTTCCAGGTTTTATTTACGAAAAGTTGCAATTGATATCTCAAAACCAACTTCTTTGTTCCAATGTAATCGGCATTGTAAACTGGGAATTCGTCGCGAGCAGAAAGGTTGATTCTATCTCGGTATGAATAATTGTGTTGTGGATTTCCAAGCGCTAAAGTCGGCGCGAAAAAATGTCTGACTTTCGCAAATTTCCAATCCATCAGATTTGTAAAATAAGTACCGTCCAACCGGAAAGACTCTCTGTTTTGGCTGTCCTCATTGAAAAATCTTCCAAACTGCGCTTTCAAATTGAAATAACCGATTTTTGTAAACTCGCCATATCCAGCAGAGATTCCGGCGTAAGGCATCACTTCTTTGCTTCTTGAAAGTACGCCGGCAGTGACGCTTAGTGAGTTTCCATAAGAAATATCTTCGGGCAAATCGTATTGGAAAATATTTTTCTCTACCGCAAATTTCCTTTGGATAAAACCAACTGAACCCAGTAAACTACTGTAAGTTTTGAAGTAATCAAACTGGTCAATTCCAGGACTGTCTTTGTATTGATAATTCTGAAAACGCCCAATGAAAGCGATATTGCTGGAGACTCTTTCCTCCGGATTTGCCGAAACAGGAATCTGATAACCACCCCACAAATCCTGGCTATAAACCTTGATTTGAACTTCTGGCAACGCACTTCTGTCCACCATCGGCAAAGCGACATTTCGCATAAAATATTCGAAGGAAAAACCGCCAGCCCACTTCGTCAAAGGAGAGAAGAAATCCCTTCTCGCGTTGACATTGATTCTCTCATTTTTCCAAAAATCCCGTTCGCCCAAAACTTGCGCATTGATGTAAGAACCGAAAAGATTGTAAGCCGTGTAACTTCCCATCAAATAATCCTGATTTTGCTTGGAATCGTTTCTATAAAGGAAATTAGCCTCGTGACCGAGTCCCAAAAAATTCTCTTCCGTAACGCCCATTCCGATTTTGCTTCCGGAGAAACTTCCGCGCGGTTTTAAACTCCAGGAATCCAAAACTTGCACGACGACATCTATCGAATCTTTGGTTGAAGTGCTGTCTGCAATGCTTATTTTCACACGGTTGACGAACGGCATCTCACGAAGAAGACGTTCGGATTCGTAGAGTTTTTGAGCGTTGTATTGTTCGCCTTTTTTGAAGAGTAGATAATTATTGACCGTCGAAATTCTGGTGTTGGAATGGAGATGATTTGTGAACCAATCGTACCATTTTGCTTTTTCTTTTTTTTCTTTGGTGTTGTATCCAAACGGGTCAATCGTTTCGATTTTGATATTTCGTATGTGTTTTCCGTCATAAGAAGCTTGTGTTTCCTTCTCAGTACGGGTTTTCACCGAAACAGAATCTGCTTCTCGACGAAAGATAAAACGGTGGATGAATTTGGTGAATTTCCGTTTGTCTGAGTAGTTTTCAATCTTATAATAGATAGAATCCTTTTTCTCTTTCTCCTGCGCAGATACAAAAGAAACGCTACATAAAAACAAAATTAACGCAAGAATATTTTTATGCATCAGATTACAAATACTTCAAAAATTAATTAATAAAATCCTTCTATCAATTTACAAGCCAATAAAGCAAAATCACCAACAAAGGCAATCCACTACAAGATTCTACCCAAAAGGAAAAGTAAGTTTCTTGATTATCATTTTCAGAAAAATAAATTAGAATAAATGTGAAAATTGTGGTTATTAAAAAACTTAAGGCAAATTCTACATCAAGAAATATCAAACTTAATAAACAAGCAACAAATACTAAAAGATAAGCCAGATATTTTGTCTTCTGAACACCGATTAGAATTGGAAAAGTCACGACATCATCGCTTTTCATATCCCGAATATCGAACGGCAAAACCAACGCTGAAATAAACAACCACGAAATCCAGAAAATCTCCCAATTAAATTCTGGTAAAATGAGCCAAGCATTAATCAAAGCCCAAGTGAGACCAACGTAAAAGACTTTTAACAAAGGAATTTTCCGAATGAATTTCTCAAGGAAAAATGAATTGTAAAGCAAACCAATAATAACAATTACCGCCCATTTTAACAATCTGATTTCGTTATGATTAAAGACAATCAAGCAAAAACTTAAAATGCCACAAATGAAATTAAAAACCAAAATCTTGATAAAAGTCTTTCTACGATTCTGATATTTCGTATAAAGATAACCGCTGAAATACGTGATAAAAATCAACAGCAAACTTGGCCAACGGAATATGTTTTGCTCCAGCATAAAAAATCCAGCCATCATTGTTCCCATCAACGAGACAAAAATCTGGCTGTCAATCACATATTTTTTTGCTAAATTTAAAATCGACATTTTACTTTTAACAAATGTCCGAAAAATTGTTCTAAATCAATAAGATTTCGAAAGTGTTAATTTTTAAAAAAGATTTTAATCTTTCCAACCTTTGATAAAATAATGCATCTTTATACAGTGAATCATTCACTCAAAAAAAATAAAAGTCAAATATGAAAATCATTAAATCAGTCTCAGTTTTCTTGCTGATGCTTTTCTTCATCAACTTTTCGGCGCAGAATTACTACGATTCTCAATGGAAAAAAGTGGAAGAAAATTACAAGAAAGGAACTTACAAAAGTAATCTTCCGATAATTCTGGACATTCAAAACCAAGCGATGAAAGATAACAACGCCATCCAAATCATCAAATCTCTGAAAGCGGAATTCAGCATCCTGAAGCAAACGCACGACGACACTGAGAATGATGAAAACTCGAAATTCTTTTCGAAACTTCAAATCACGGAAACCAAACTGAAAGGTGATGAAAAGCAATTATTTCATCTTCTGACATTGGAATTTATCAATGATTATTACGACAACAATTCGTGGAAAATCAATCAGAAAACGAATATCGACAATCAAAATCTGTCACAAATCGAGACCTGGAGCAAACTGGATTTCAAAAATTATTTGACTAAGAATTATTCTGATTTAGAAAAAGAGAGTGCGATTTTGAAGAAAATTCAGACTCAGAAATATAAGGAAATTTTTGAAGCGTCGGAAAATCTGGATTACTTCCCTACGCTTTTGGATTGGTCAAATTTTAATTACATCGAGTTTTTGAGAAATCAAAATCTGTTCACGCCAAACGAGCTGAAAGTTAATTCTAAGAAAATCAATGACATTTATGATTCGGAGATTGGTTTAAATTCAGGAAATTCAAAACTGTATTTCCAACATCAGAAAATCAATTATAATTGTGAACTTAACAATTGCAAAGACAAATTCGCTCAACTTGAAAAACTGGTAGGCGATGATTCTACGAAAGGTGATTACAAAGTTTTGATTATCGATGAAATGATTGAGCTTCTTCAACAAAAAGAAGATAACAAAACAGCTTTGATTTGGGCGAACAAAGCGAAAGAACTTTATCCAAAATCGAAGTTCATCAATAATATTCTTAACAAAGAAAATGAGATAAAAAATCCGCAACTCAACTTATTTTATGAGAAAGAAACGCAACCGAACAAACCGATCCACATCGTTTCGGAAGGTAAAAACGTGAAGCAATTTTCATTGAACATTTATGAAGTGAAAGATGATTCGCAAGGTTTTCTGAATTACGTTTTCGATTCTTACAAAACGCCTTTTTCTAAGGTTAAAAAATCGTTGGTAAGAAAGGATGAATTCAGTTTACCAGCGTCTTCGGATTTCAAATCTCATAAAACATCACTTGAACTAAAAGCACTTCCGGCAGGGATTTATCTGGCAGAATATGTGGTGGGAAATTCCGTTCAGGGAAACTATTATTTCATTGTTTCGGATTCTAAAATTATCTTTTCTAAAAAAGATGACAGCAATCCAAAAGCAAATATTCTGAAACTCGTGAACAACGAAAACGGAAAAGCTTTCATTAATGAAAACCTTGATGTTATCGAATATGTCCGTGGAAAAGCGCTTACAAAATACACTGTAAAAACTGACAAATTGGGTAATTTCCAGTTTCCAAATTCTGTGAACAAAGAATATTACAGAAACTTCCTTGTGAAGAATGGAAACAATTTTTCGATGATAAATGTTTATGGTTACGATTACGGCAACCGAAACAAATCTGAAAATCAGGAAAGTGCACAGGTTTTCCTCGACAGAAAAATCTACAGACCTGGACAAATTGTTTATTTCAAAGTAATTGCAACGGGAATCAACGGCGAAACTCAGAAAATGAAAACGCTGGAAAAAGTGAAATTGAATATTACTTTGAACGACACCAACGGCGAGGAATTACAGACTTTGAAATTGACAACCAATGAATTTGGTTCTGTCAATGGAAGTTTTACTTTGCCTAAAAATAAGCTGAACGGGAATTTCAATATCGAAGTTGATGACGATAATAATTCTGCTTATAACATTAGCGGTTACGCAGATTTTCAGGTTGAAGAATACAAACGTCCGAAGTTTGAAGTGACTTTTGAACCGATAAAAGACGAGTACAAATATGGCCAAACCATCGAATTGAAAGGAAAAGCAATGATGTTTTCCGGTGTTGCTTTGAGTAATTCGACCGTGAATTATGAAATTAAAAAACAGAATATCCGTTGGCGTTATTTCTGGTGGTATCCGCGTGGAAATGATAACGAAAACTCAATTCTTGGAACAGCAAAGACCAATGAGAAAGGTGAATTTACCATCAAAGTAGAACTTAAAAAAGACGAAACTTTAGAAGGAATTCAGATTGATAATTACGCCATCAATGCTTCTGTGACGGATATCAACGGCGAAACACAATCTGCAGACACGAATGTGAAAGTGGCTTCCGTTTCTCATTATATTTCGGCAGACAATGTTGAAAATATTTTTTCTGATGAAGCTGTAAAACTGACTGTTTCGACGAAAAATTACAACGACCAGATTCTTGCGAAATCTTACTCTGCAAAACTGGAAAAACTGGAAGAACCGAGGCAGATTTTTAGAAGTCAGTTTGAAAATACAATTCAGGATTTGCCGAAACTTTCTAAGGAAGAATTTGTGCAGAAGTTCCCACACGATAGATTTGATAAGACCAATGAAGAGAAAAACTGGAAGGTTGAAAAAGTGATTCTTGATGGGCTTCGAGAGCCTCAGCCTGACAATGCGAAGAAGCCAACAACCAACAACCAACAACCAACAACCAATCTTGATTTGGGCAAACTGGAAGCGGGAACTTACAAGCTTCAACTTTATAATATAGAAGGAAAAGACACGATAAAAACGGAGCAATTCTTCAAAGTTTGGGATAAAAGATCGCTTGGGCAAAATCAAAAACCTTTCTTGGAAGTCATTAAACCAAAACAGGATTTCAAACGTGGTGAGAAAGCAAAAGTGTTTGTTTACTCCGCAGTTCCGGATGCTTTGGTAAATGTTTTTGTTCAAAATGGAAAAGGCGAAACGGTGACGGAAACACATTCTTTCAAAAATGGAATTCTGGAATATGAAACTTTGATTCCGAAAGATGAAACGGTTTCGAGAGTTAATTTACAGTTTCAATTGGTAGCATTTAATGATGTTAAAACGGAGAATGTGGATTTGAAAATTGCTGACAGTAAAGATGATTTGAGAATTGAAACCGTTACTTTCCGCGATAAAC
>JAGNPP010000034.1 GCA_017989575.1 Chryseobacterium sp. | reverse complement strand
TTAATAATAATGGAGTACATTCTAATAATGCAGGTTATATAGTAAATCAATATCTTTCAGAAAAAATTATTGAACAATATGAATTACGACTTAAAGAGAAAGATGAGCAAATTGCTTTATTAAAAAACCTTTTAGAAAAACAATAATTTTGCGTTTTAAATTGTATTAAAAACACTTATGAATCTAATTCGAAAGTTCACTTCATTATATTTTTTATTGATAAGCATTCTTGCTTTTTCTCAGGCAGAAACTCCGGTTTACACTTTACCAAAGATTAAATCCAATATCACTTTGCCTGTTTCACTTCCCATTTCGGAGATTAATAGTTTGATTAATCAATCCGTGAAAGGTGTGTTGTATGAAGATCAATCTTACACAGACAACAACAATGATCAGTTCAAAGTGAAAGTCGAGAAGCAAGGCAATATCGCTATAAAAGCGTTGACAGGAAATAGACTAATGATATCGGTTCCTCTGAAAATCTGGGCAGACAAAGGCTACGGAACGTTTGGAGTGTATGTTTACAAGGACACGAACTTCAATTTGATAATGAATTTCATAACCGAGATTTCCGCCGCAAACAATTGGAAATTAAACACCAAAACAACAACTGCAGGATTTGTCTGGACTCAGAAACCAGTTTTGGATTATGGAAAAATCAAAATTCCAATTGCGCCGTTAATCGAAAGTACGCTGAAGGAACAGCAAGCAAAATTTACAACAATCATCGATCAGCAAATCAAATCGCAGTTCAACCTTCAGCCTTATCTCGTGATGGCTTGGAATCAATTTTCAAAACCAATCAATGTTTCGGAGGAATACAATACTTGGTTGAAAATTTCGCCTCAAAGCACTTATATGTCGCCACTTCAGGTTTTTCAGGATAAGATTAAAACGACTATTGGAATCGACCTTTATTCCGAAACTTATGTTGGGCAAGTTCCGTTGGCAACAAGAGATGTCAACACGATTCCGAATTTCACATCAAACCCAAATCTTCCAAACGTTTTCAACCTTCAAACAACTGCAAATATCAGTTTTGATGAAGCCACGAGAATTGCCAGACAACAATTCCTTAATAAAGAATTTGCGATGAGCAGCGAGGATAAAAAAGTGAAGATTACGGATATCAAGGTCTATCAAGAAAAAGAAAATATCGTGATAGAAGCGCAAACAAGTGGCGAAGTGAATGGAACGGCTTTCATCAAAGGGAAACCTTTTTACAACGCAGAAGAGCATAAGATAAAATTGAATGTCACGGATTTTAATCTTAAAACGAAAAACTTTTTCCAAAAAGCTTTGACAGTTTTATTTGAAGGGAAAATCCGAAGAATGATAGAAAAGGATTATGGAATTCCGCTTCTCGATATCGAGAATTCTTCTAAAAAAAATATGATAGAAAACTTCAACAAAGAATATGTGAAAGGCATCAAACTGCAAGGAAACGTTATGGATTTGAAACCAACGCAATTTCTACTTTCAGAAAAATATATCACGATTGTGATAGACACCAAAGCGCAATTGCAGATGAATGTTTCTGGATTGAGTTTTTAATTAATTTGGCTGTGTTTTAATGTAATCATTTGATTTTGAGTAAGATCTTTTCTTTTCAGATATTCCGAATTGCAGATTTTACCTTTGATGACATAAGAATCTTTATTGATATTAATAAAATTTTCCCCTTTCGATGGCACTGGCAAATTGTACTGCGTTTTGCCTTGCAGTCTTAGAATAATATCGCAGGAGGAGTCATTTCGGACAAACAAAACCGTTTCAGATTCTTCCTTACTATTGCTGAAGATGTTGTTTAGAAGCATTACAGTCTTTTTGAGTTGAAGTTCTGCAGATTCTTTCATTAGGTTATGAAATTCTTCTTTTTCAGGGTCTACAGAGATTGTTTCAATTGCTTTTTTTTCGGTGTTTATGTCTGATATCGCTAATTTGGGTTCAGATTTCCAACTTCCATTTTTAAGTTGTTTCAGTCGGATTAGAACTGCTTTTTTTTGCGGATCATCTTGTTGTAAATTTTTCAAATAATTTGAAATTTCAATAATATTTGTACTTGCTAGGACTTGATGATAATTGTTTATATTTTGTGATTTAACTAAGGTATTTGTGAATATTAAAATAAAAATTAATAATAATAGATAAAATTTTCGCATTTGTTCCTTTTGTTTGACAAATGCTAAAATAATAAAAATGTTATAATTATTAATATAAATTTAATTTTTGTAGATTATTGTAAATTGATTTTTAATAATTGGTAAATATTTATTTTAATCCAATTCATAATTAATTAACAATATGTTTGATTAATTGTAATTAATTTTATTTTATAATTATGATGATGGTAATTTTAATAAAAATTATTTTATCTGAATGAAGCTCGATGTAATTTTATTTTTTTTTGATTTATTTAATTGTAATTCACTAAAAATCAAATCATAAATCAAATATTGTCAAAAAAAATACCTCTGAAAAATCAGAAGTATTTTTTAAGATTTATAGAAATTGGATTAAAACTTAATCGCAGTTTCCAAAGATAATTCCATCATTTTTCTCAAAGCCACCTCTCTTTCGTCTGCCGAAATCTGCTCGTGCGTTGGGATTATGTCGGAAACGGTCAAAATAGTTGCCGCATTTTTTCCTAAATGTTTTGCATTTGCAAACAAGGCAAAAGCTTCCATTTCTACCGCGGGACAATTGTGTTTCACAGCAATTTCAGGAACCGCGGGATCTTTTCTATAAAAAATATCGCTGGAGTGGATGTTGGTCGCTTTAGCCTCCAATCCCAATTCCTTTGCCGTTTCATTGATTTTATCAAACGCTAATCCTTGGTTCGAAATCGCATCCTCTTCAATTCCCCAAGCAAATTTTGCATAAGTACTTTCGCTCGCCGCATTTTCTACATTTAGGATGTCGAAAAGTTTCAAATCTGTCGTGTAAGCACCACAAGTCCCGATCCTGATGATGGTGTCCACCTCATATTCTGTGAACAGTTCAAAAGAATAGATTCCGATGCTTGGAAAACCCATTCCACTGGCACCAACGGTGATTTCTTTCCCTTTATACAAACCTGTGTAGAAGAAAATATTTCTTGTTTTGCTTACCAATTTTGCATCGGTTAGGTAATTGTCGGCAATGTATTTTGCTCTCAAGGGATCGCCCGGCATCAAAACGGTTTTCGCGATTTCTCCTTTTTTAGCACTAATGTGAACACTCATTTTTATGATTTTTTTTAAACGTGAATATAAAATTAATTTTTAATCAAAGCCAAACTTAACCTATCATAATTTGTTAAAGGTAACTAGTCTTTAATATTCTTCTCACAAATCTGCCAAATCTGCTCAATCTGCGAGCGTATTTTTTTGTTTAATTAATTTCAAATTCCAAAATTCACAAACAACCCAAATCTAGATTTAGCTTCGATATCGCCACTTGCCAAATTCGTGTAAGCTGGCAACATCACTTCACTGCCGATGCTCCATTTTTTATACGACGCTTCGAAACCGATTTTCCCATTAAGTGCACTTCCGGCGGTTCTCGGCATCACTTCGCCAAACTGTTTGTTCCAATCGTAAACTTCGCCTTGCAATCCCAATTTTCCTGAAATAATACTATTTTCATTTCGCCAAATCCGTTGAAATCCAGTCAACGCATAATTCCATTGATTTCCAAACTGATAGTGTTTTTTATTTTCAGTTTTAATGGTATAATCTGTATTAATGAGCAATGCGAAAAGGTTTTTCTGAAATTTATAATTAATCGCCAGCTGATAATCCCAACTTCCCGTTCCCAATTGGAAACTTGGATTCACGCCTGAAATTCCTTTCTCATCAAATTTTCCAATCGGAATTTTCACACCGAAACCACCATTCAATTGATGAAAAGTATTTTTAGAATTAAGGATTTGATAAATTCCCATCAAACTCGCATCACCGATTCCATTAATTCTAATGTCGCCTTGCAAAGTTTTCTTCTCGTGAAACTGAAACGGTAAACTTCCATAAATACTCAGTTTTTCCGTAATAGGAATCTTCCCCCAGATTTGAATGGTGTTAAAATATTGGTCTTGCGTCAATTCATTTGTAAAGAGATTTTCCTTCGCTTTGTAATGTTGTGCAAAATATTTGATGCCGATGAATTGTGGATTCAACAAAGATTCGAAGCCCGAAGAACCATTTCCAGCACCGCAACCGCAAGCATCACAAAAGAATTCCTGAGTTCTTAAAATATTTTTTGTGTCATATTTCGGGATATAAAGACTGTCCTTCTCAATCGCCGAAATTGAAATATTAAGGATTGAAAATAAAATTAAAATAAGCTTCTTCATTATTCTGCAAATTTTTTGTTTTTGATGAAATTTTGGTCGGTCAAGGTTTTCAGAAAAGTAATGATGTATTG
Organism: Chryseobacterium sp.; assembly: GCA_017989575.1. Taxonomy (GTDB): domain Bacteria; phylum Bacteroidota; class Bacteroidia; order Flavobacteriales; family Weeksellaceae; genus Epilithonimonas. Next base: position 9,645 of record JAGNPP010000034.1, on the reverse strand, counting down.
TTTTTCTAAGTTTGTCATAGCAATTCCGATGTGACCATTTTGTTTTAAAATCGGGTCAAGGTTTGGTTGATTTTCCACATTGTCGGAATAGAAATTAAGAACGGCCTCCAAAGAATAAAATCGCCCGTCGTGCATATAAGGCGCCGTCAATTCAACATTTCTCAAACTTGGAACCCGAAATTTCATATGGTCATTCCAGTCCAAAGTCACGCGATATCTTCCGCGGTCATCATATTGCGAATTGTAATACATTCCTGTATTTCGGTAAGTTTCATCCGTGAATAGTTCCCCTGAATGACAACTCGAACATTTATTTTGAAATAAAGTTTTTCCCTGAGATTCTTCAGTCGTGAAACTTGCTTTTCCATTTTTGACCTGGTCATATTTGGAATCCGCTGAAACCATTGTAACCATAAACTGCGACAAAGCTTTCAAAATTCTTTCGCCATTAATATTCTCGTCGCCAAAAGCCGACTTGAACATTTTCTTGTAATTCGAATCCGCACTTAACTTCGAAATCACTTCCGGAATCGAACTGTCCATTTCAAAATCTGTCGTGATGGGAACCAGCGAACGTTCATCCAGATTGTGACTTACACCGTCCCAGGTATAGTTTTTCAGCCAGGCCATATTTTGAATCGCAGGCGCATTTCGCATTCCCAATTTATCATCGATGCCGTGACTGACTGGATGACCGTGATGCGTAAAAGCATATTCCTGAATGTGACAAAATCCACAGGAAATCGTATTGTTTCGGGATAATTTTCCATCATAAAATAATTTCTTTCCCAGCGCAACGCCATTGACTGTGACCGGATTTTTCTCTGTATCAAAAGCCAAAGCCGGAAAATAAGTCGGAATTTCAAGATTGTACGCTTTGTCTTCCTCGAAAACTTCGCCTTCGATTTCATTAGAACAAGACGTTAAAATTGATGAAATTAAAACAAGAAAAATCCAAAGAGAACGCAATACTCCTCTTTGGAATTGTTGAAATGGATTAATCATTATGAACGTGGTCAACTTTGAACATTTGGATTAAGTTGTTGCTCACGCTCACCAGATGCGGACTGCTTCCCATCGCCATTTGGTTGGCTTGGGTCAAGATAAAAGCGGTTTGTCCACTCAAATATTGATTGAAGTCTGCCAGAATATGAATCGAAGGTGTGATTTCTTTGCTTACTCTTGCGGTTGTTGGCAAATCCAAAACGACTTCTCGGTAAAGGTCTGCGGTTCCGTTGACTGTGGTATCGCCCATATTTCCGGTGTGATTCATAAATTCTGTGTCGGCTGAAGTTGTTCCATATTTCCCTTCGAGCTTTGCAAAAATGTAACCGGCTGACCACGACCAAGCCATTCCTTCCTGCTTGGCTTTGTCCCAGAAAATGCCTTGTCCGTCTTGCCCAATCAAGTAAGCAGTTGGGCTAATTCCCAATCCGAGTTTGATTTTCTTGTAATTTCCTTTTGGGATCTCTGTGAGGTTAGCGTAAACGATTCCGCCTTTTGCCTCGGCTTGGTTGATGACGAATGCGCCTTTGTCGGGATTGTTGTAATTGTATTTGAACTCGTTGCCGTTTTCATCGATGAGGGAGATGTTGCTGATGACATATTTCAAAGTGGAGAACTGGTGTTTTTGTCCGCTGGATGAAGTTTGCGTGGTTTGATTCAGGACGATGTTTCCAAGATTATTGAATCCGTTTTCGAATTTGAGTTGGAGATTTCCTGGTTCAGTGTTTTGAATTTCGTCGCCATCGTTATTGGAACAGGATGAGATTGTGATTAAGGTAAAAGCAATAATAATTAGTGATAAAATTTTATAGATTTTCATATGATTTTTTTATGATTGTCCGATAAAAAATTAACAAATTGAAGAACTCAATGTTTATAAAATAGATTAACAGTTCGCTCCTATGGAGCTTTGTTTTTGGGACTTCTTTTTTCTACTAACAGTACGTCCCGATGGGACTTTGCAAAGCTTCGTTAGAAGCGAACTGTTAATAGCAAATAGATATCGATAGAATTAAAGCTCTAGAAGAGCGACCTGATAATTGCATTTTAATTTTATCGGACAATAATGATTTTTTAGTTGAAACGTTGATTTTATACCGAATACCGCGATAGGGATGGTAGCGGATATCCTTTTTGTCTTTGGACCAAACGTCGTTTTGTAGACTCACGTGGCAAGACAAAAAGATAGTAGCGGACAGCCCGACCCGAGGTGCTGGATTAGCATCGGAGAGGGAATCGCCCAAATGATTTATATGTTCAACTAAAAAATTGGAGGTCTGAAAATGTGGCTCAGAAAGAGGAATTTGTAACCTGTTTTGTATGTGAAAGTCAGGTTTGGGAGGGAAAAATTGTTGTCGATTGAGGCTTTGAAAATCTCAGTCGGGATGTAAAAGTCCAATACTTTTTGGACTTGATTTTTGCCTTTGGAAAGCGGCGAAGAATCAGATTCGCTGGATTTTGCGAGTTCTTTTCCGAGGTAGCATCTTCCGTTGCAATTGAGTTCTGGTCGCGCTTTGTTGACGCAGAGAACTTGGATTTGATTATAATTTACAACATATTCCGCCAGTGGAAATGCAGGTTTGCACACCAGATAAAGGATGAGGAATATGTTGCAAATTAATTTAATGGTGGATTATTTTGTAGCTTCTTCGTAGCGTTTGCTCACTTCTTTCCAGTTGGTCACGTTCCAGAATGCGGTCAAATAATCGGCTCTTTTGTTTTGATATTTAAGGTAATACGCGTGTTCCCAAACATCGATGCCCAAGATTGGCGTTCCTTTCACTTCGGCAATATCCATCAATGGATTGTCTTGGTTTCCGCTGGAAGTTACCGCCAATTTTTTGTCGGCCGTCACGACCAACCAAGCCCAACCGGAACCGAAACGGTCTGCACCAGCTTTGCTCAATTTTTCCTTCAAAGCGTCCAAACTTCCGAAAGATTCTGTGATTGCTTTTGCCAATTTTGCTGATGGTTGCGTGTTTTTTTCAGGCGTCAGAACAGTCCAGAACAATTCGTGGTTGTAATGTCCACCGGCGTTGTTTCTCACGGCTGGCGATTCTTTGGAAATGTGCGAAAGGATTTTGGTGATGCTTTCTTTTTCCAAAGGTGTTCCGGCGATGGCTTTGTTCAAATTGGAAACATAAGCTGCGGCGTGCTTGGAATAGTGGATTTCCATTGTCTCAGCGTCAATTGAACCTTCCAAAGCGTTGTAGGCGTAAGGCAAAGGTGTTTGTTTGAATTGTGCCGTCGCAAAAGTGGCTACAGATAGCGCGCTTGCGAGAAATAATTTCTTGATTTTCATAATATTGGATTTAGATTAATATTTAAATTTTTTAATGTAAAAAGCTAATAGCTATAAGCCAATTGCTATCTATTGTTTTAATAATTTTCTGATGTCTTGTATCAACTTTTCACGGTCTGGATGATATTTTCCTGTGAGTGAAGTTGTTTTACCTTCTGGATCTTCATAATTCAAGCCAGAGTAGTATAAGATTGGACTATTGTTCTCGTCAAATCTTGAACGGAGATTTCCTTCTTGGTCCACGAGGGCAATCATTCCGCTGTGGTTCAGACTTTCCGATTGGTCTTCCTTGTCGCCGACATAGATATTAAATTGGTCTGCCAAATTATCGATGTAATCTCTGTCGCCAGTCAAAAAATGCCAGTTGGGAGATTTTGTTCCCAACATTCTGGCGTGGTTTTTCAAAACTTCCGGCGTGTCATTCGTTGGGTCGATGCTGATGGAAATGATTCCGAAATTTTTGTCATTGATGGTTTCCTCGATGTGTTTCATATTGGAATTCATCACGGGACAAATCGTTGGACATTTGCTAAAGAAAAACTCTACCAGATAGACTTTGCCAAGCATATCTTTGTTGCTGATCTTCTGATTGTTTTGATTCGTCAATTCAAAATCAGGAACTTTCATCACGGTGAAAAGACTCTTTTTGAAATAGCTCATTCCGGCGCCAATCGTCACAAAAATCAAAGCCAGAACGACAATCGGAATGATGATTTTGCTTTTGTTGGTTTGCTTTGGTTTCTTATTTCGCATTTTGGGCATATTTCTCAGGATTCTTTTTGAATTCCGCTTTACAATGGTCACTGCAAAAACCGTACTTTTTTCCTTTGTAGTCTGCGGTATCTTTCAGATAATCTGCAGTTTTCATTTTGCAGACAGGGTCTTCGGCGTTGACGACTTTGATATTTTTGAGGTCTGTCGCAGGTTTCATCTTCGAAACGTGTTTCACTTTCGGTGTTTCCTGAGCGCAGGAAAATGCAGATACAGAAAGGAGTATCGCTAAAACGAATGTTTTCATTAATATTGGTTTTAATCTTAATAAAATTTAAAAATTGCTCTTTGTGGAAGAGAATTAGAATATTAAAATCAAACCAACGGCGGATGGAAAATTTTGGAGAATATAGAGAAATTATAAGAAGTCGAAAACTCGGAATTGATTTTCAGGTTTTCAATTAGATTAAAATCGTTTGATGAAAAAACAAAGGTTTCATTAATGATAAAAGTATCTGCCAGAGCGGAAATGTTGATTCGGGAATCATTTTTTGTTTGATTGCTGGAAGCTTTTGCAATTTCCTTTTTCAAATAACATTTACCGTTGCAAAGCAATTCTGGTTTCGCTTTGTTTTCGCAAAGATTCTTATTGATGAAATCATAGTTTACCGCATAATCCATCAATGGCACTAGCGGACGCAATGCAATCGTGAGAATGATGAAAAAGGTAAATAGACTTTTCAATGATGAATATTGATACAAATATAAAGCATTCTATTTTGAAAGATTAATGATAAAAATCAGAACTCAATAAAACTAAGACAACAAAAAAACCACAAAAAGTGGGTTAAGTTTTTCATTTACATAGGCTTGTAAATGTAATTGGGATAGATTTAATCCAAAGGCTTTCTTCCTGAGATAATGTTGAATAATACTACAATTATTGCGATTACCAATAAAACGTGTACCAAATTTCCTGTTGCCATTCCCGGTACAATTCCTAACATTCCAAGTAGCCAGACTATAATACAAATCACTGCTACTAACCATAATAGACTTCTCATAACTTTTATTTTTTTTGTTTATTTGAATTATTGATAAACATATTTTGTGCCGAAATTTCAAAAACTGCAAATTGAATTTTTACAACTGCGGAAAAATTATTGTGGTATTAGAATTGATTGCTAAGGTGTTATAAAAATTATTTCTAAGATTTTTTTTAATTCAAAATATACTACTATGAATTCTAATCATAATTTAACAAGAAGTTTAACAGGAAAAACGGTCGTCATCACCGGTGGAAGCAGTGGTGTTGGAAGAGCGACGGCCGAAGCATTTGCGTTAGAAGGTTGCAACGTCGTAATTGCGTCGAGAGGACAAGAAGCTTTGGATGAAACAGTAAGCTTGTGTCGTGATTTGGGTGCAATTGCATTAGGTATTCCAACCGACGTTTCTGTTGCGGAAGATGTTCAAAAACTTGCTGAAGAAGCTTTGCAATTCAATGGGAGAATTGATATTTGGGTGAATAATGCAGGTGTGATGTCCAGTGGGAAATTTGAGGAAATTCCAATGGCAATCAATGAGCAAGTCATTAAAACTAATCTTTTCGGTTATATGCACGGCGCGTACAGCGTTCTACCGATTTTCAAAAAACAGGAAGAAGGAATCTTAATTAATAATGTTTCGATTGGTGGATTTATGCCAGCGCCTTACAGTGCCGTTTATTCTTCTACAAAATTCGGAATCCGTGGGATGATGGAAGGTTTACAAGGCGAAATTTCGGATTTTGCTAATGTTCACATCTGCAACCTTTTCCCTCAAATCCAACGCTCCACAGGAAATGCACACTCTGCAAAATTCTCTGGATTGGATTTCAAAGTGCCACCTTTCGCGGCAGACCCAAGAGACACGGCTTCTAAAATAGTTGAGCTAGCGAAGAACCCAAGAAAAGGTCTTTTCCCAGATATCCAATCATTGATCATCAAAAATCTTTACGGCTTATTTCCAAAAACGATTATGAACACCGCATCTGCAACAATGCGCACAATGATGAAAATCAAAAATGCTGAGCCAACGCCTGGAAATATTATGTGGCCATCCCCAAAACCTCACAGAATCTACGGCGAAACCAGTTTGCCAGTTCCGGGCAGAAAAACCAAATTAGCTTTGTTGGCAGGAATCGGATTGGGATTGTCTTATATGATTATTAAGAATAATTCTTCGAAGAAATAAATTCTCAAAATTTAAGCAAAAACTTGTTTCTGTGTATGCTGTGTTACTTTTGTTTGATTAACTATAAAAAAATCAAAATGAAAAAAGAAGTATTAAAATTTGGAAGAAGAATTCGATTAACAGATTATGTGCAAGGCTATTCGGCAGGAAGTATTTTTATAATAAGTTCTTTACATAGTGATATGCAAAAGAGCTTTGAATATGATTGTTATCTTGAATCCGATAAAAGTAAAAGGAGTACATTTTTTGATGATGAGTTTGAAATTATTTATTAAACGAAATAAATAGTATTCAACTAAAAAAAACAAAAACCACTGAAAATCAGTGGTTTTTTGTTTTGTAAAGTGGAGTTGGAGGGATTCGAACCCTCGTCCAAACAAGCAATACATAAGATTTCTACATGCTTATTTCGCTATTGATTTTCGAGCTCAGGCAGAGAGCAAACACCCAACCTAAACCTTATCTTCTGAGATTTTCGAATCTTGGTCGAAGTGCCCAAAACCTTATTTCTGCATTGCTATGCCCCAGAATCAAACGCCGCAGAACAGAGCGTTTGTGAGACATCTTGCTTCCTTACTATCTTCGGGAAAGCGCTGGATCCTACTAAACTTCGGATTAAGCTGCAAGAGCGAACTCTTCGTTGCCAGTTAAAAGTGTGTAGCAAGGGATTTAAGAGATCGCGCTACGGTTCTCTGCATGCTTACTTACCCATTGACCTTGCTGTCGAAACCAGTCAACCCCAATTTTAAAATAAGACTACAAATTTACAAAAAAATAATTTACCAATCCAATTCCAATCATCACTTATCATTTATAATTCATCATTTATCAATATTTGGGCGTATCCCTCGCCAAGCTTTCCAGCACCTCGGGTCGGGCTGTCCGCTACAATCTTTTTGTCTTGCCACCATCAGTCTACGAAAGACGATTTCAAAAAAGACAAAAAGGATTTCCACTACCATCCCTTACGCAGCTTCGCAAAAATCCACCATTTCCAATATTCTGAACTTTACCCAAAGAATAGAACTTTTCAGAAATTTAAACAAAACCAACATTATATTTTCTTCATAATCATTTCAAATCAAAAAGTCCGCACAATCAGCCAAATCTGCGAGAGATTCCAAACCCTTTGCTGAGCGAAGCGCTTTCAGAACCTAACTCCCTCTCCCTTGGAGAGGGCTGGGGAGAGGAAAACTCAGAAAAATTTTAACATAACCAAATCCACCAATTTCTAAAAAAATCACAAAACTCCTTAAAGTCGGTTAAACTATTATTGCAAAAATCCTTTATCAACAATAAGTCTCTCGTTTAAATCTAATTTTGCCTAAAACTTACAGTCCGTGAAAACAAGATTATTCTTTCTCCTGCTGATTATTATCTCAATCAAAACCTTCTCCCAGTCAGAATACGTGATGGGAAACATTACCAACGAGAACGGCGACAAGTTACCCAATACCAGCATTGTCAATCTCCGAACGGACCAAGTCGTAGTTTCAGATTTTATGGGGAACTTTGTCATTGCTGCAAAAAATTCGGACGAATTAAGGATAGCCAGACAAGGCTACGAACGCAAAAGCGTCAAACTTGGTGCCAACGATTTTTCAAAAAGCCTGGACGTAAAATTAGCGATAATTCCCATAGAGATAGAAGAAGTGACAATTGGGTTTGTTCCAAGTGGAAACCTCAAAAAAGATGTCCCAAAGCTTAATCCGCCACCAAGAGTTACGGCTCTCAATATGGCTCTCAACGACTATATGAGAACGCCACCAAACGAAGTGGCGCCTTCAGCAAGGATTCCTTCTTTATTCGCACCAAGAAATCCTGGCGAAGGACAATTGAATTTGCTTTCCATCGGCTCCGGTGGTGGCGGACTTGTAGGAGCACTTGCCGGATTGGCGAAAAAATCGGTGAGTTCTCCTAAAACCACAGCAAATTATGCAGAGAAGCAAGAGTTCTACAAACGCGTAAAAGCTGTTGTCAATCTAGATTACGCAAAATATGGTTTGGATGAGTACGATTTCGACATCTTTCTCGCTTTCGCAGATGAGGCACACGGACTTTCCAAAAATTACAGAAAGAACTTCAACAGAGCCGCGATAGAGTCCCAACTCAAAGTTGCGTTTACCGAATATCTCAAGACGCACAACTTCTCCAAGAAAGTGACAGAAGGTTAATTTTTTTAACCAGATTATGGGTTGTTAACATTAGGATGGAAATCTAATATCCTATTGTTTAGTTGCTATTATCCGTTACTAATGGTTTTTTATGTCAAGTGTTTAATTTTTGTTTGACAAATTAACAGTCTTGTTCAATTCTGTTTTATAAGAAATTCCCTATCCATCCACCTTTTAACATAATGTGGAAAACTTTTGCTGATGATTGTCAGTTTTTTGACTCATTTCCGCATTTTACCCTTTCATTTTTAAGCATCTATTTCTATTTTTGTAATCACTTAGAAGATAAAAGTAATGCGTTTCTCCACTGGAAATATTCTGTTACAAATCATTATCTTTTCATAGAATTTTAAATAAACTGATAAAAACGGCTGATAATGGGAATTTTTGATAAAAGATTAAGCTACAAACCTTTTGAATATCCAGAAGTAATGCAATTTGTAGAGGCTATTAACAAGTCTTACTGGGTACATTCGGAGGTGGATTTTACAGCTGATGTTCAGGATTTTCAGTCACAGTTAGAACCCCACGAGAAAAACGCAGTGAAGAATGCTTTGCTTGCGATTGCTCAGATCGAGGTGAATGTAAAAACCTTCTGGGGTAATCTTTACAACCACCTTCCAAAGCCGGAACTTAACGGTCTTGGAGCCACGTTTGCAGAATGTGAATTCCGCCATTCCGAAGCTTACTCCAGATTGTTGGAGGTTTTGGGTTACAACGATGACTTCTTGGACGTTGTGAATGTTCCTGCTGTAAAAGACAGAATCGATTATCTTGGAAAAATGTTGAAAAATGCCAATTCTGAAGACCAGAAAGCTTACGTTTCTTCATTATTGCTTTTCAGTATTTTGATTGAGAACGTGTCGTTGTTCAGTCAGTTTGCGATTATTTTGTCGTTCACGAGATTCAAAGGTTATTTGAAAAACGTTTCCAACATCATCGCTTGGACTTCTATTGATGAGCAAATCCACGCAAACGGCGGTATTTATTTGATCAATAAGATTCGTGAAGAACAACCAGATTTGTTGAACGATGCAGACATCGAAGCGATTTATGATTTGGTGGATGAATCTATCGAAATGGAATCTAACATTTTGGATTGGATTTTCGAACAAGGCGAATTGGATAAGATCTCCAAGAAAAACCTTCTCGACTTTATGAAGTACAGAGTAGATGACTCTTTGAAAAAAATCGGAATGAAAACAAGATACAACATCACAC
>JAGNPP010000215.1 GCA_017989575.1 Chryseobacterium sp. | reverse complement strand
TGCTTCGGTGGAAACAAAAGGATTTTTAGCGCAGAAAAGTAATTTGTTTTTACTAAATGATAAGTGAAGACGCTCATTAATTTTTTTAAAGTAATCGAAATTAATAAATTATTTAATCAAAATCTTCTCCCCACCAAACTTCGGTTCCACACCAAAAAAGAAATCCCAAAACACCTTTACTCTTGCAAATTTTTCACGCACATTGGTTTTAAAACCAGCTTCCTTGTCCACATCTTTTGCATTGTATCCGTACGCTGTGATTCCGTTTCTGTGAGCAAGATAAATGGCGCGTTCGTTGTGAAAACGCTGAGAAATCACGATAAACGAATTCTGCCCAAAAATCTCCTTAGCCCGAATCACAGAGTCCAAAGTCCTGAAACCTGCAAAATCTTCATAAATTTTATCGGATGGAACGCCCAACTTTATGAGCGCATTTTTCATATCTTCAGGTTCGTTGTAGTTTTTTCTGGAGTTGTCTCCGCTCGCTATGATGTTTTGAATTCTGCCGGCGTGGTAAAGTTCCGCCGCAGCTTTGATTCTATTGTCGAAATATGGATTCGGTTTTCCATTCGCCAAAATTCCGCTCGTTCCCAAGAGAAGTCCAACTTTTTCATTAGGAAGATTTCCGATGTCCGAAGTCACATTGTCTTCTGCTTCATAATCAATCGTATAGTTCGCGTACAAAACAAAAAGAACTGATAATCCGAAGAAAATCAGTCCTATAACTAATATTTTTTTGAATAGTTTCATCCGTTAAAAATCCAAACCGTTCGGGAAAGCTTTCTTTCTGAAAATATACAAGAACAACGCGCCAACCGTAATCGAGCTGTCTGCAACGTTGAAAATGTATTTGAAAAACTCGATTCTGTTGCCTCCGAAAATCGGAACCCAATCTGGCCAAGTTGTGTCTACCAAAGGAAAATGCAACATATCCACCACGCAACCTTTCATCAAATCAGAATAGCCGTCTCCGAATGCGGTGAGTTTGGAAACGCCTCCATAATCAATCCATCTTTCGGAAGCCACGTCGTAGAAAGTTCCGCTGTCGAAAATCACACCGTAGAAGATTCCGTCAAAAACATTCCCAATTGCGCCGGCAAATATCATTGCCATTGGGATGATGAGGTAGTTGGATGCGCCTTCTCTCAGCCATTTTTTGAATAATACGACCATTCCAATTGCCAAAGCAATTCTTAGAATAATCAACGCGTATTTGCCCCAAAGTCCTCCGAAATGCAGTCCGTAAGCCATTCCAGGATTTTCAACAAAAGTCAGTTTGAACCAATCCAGTCCAAAAACGTTGATGCTCTCGCCAAGGTAGAAATGTGTTTTGACGTAGATTTTGGAAAACTGGTCAATCAATAAAATTAGAAACGTAATTGCAATTATTTTCTTCATTACAATCCTTTTGGTTTTGAAGGTTTGAAAATTTTCTTCTCTTTTCTATCCGTGATTTTTTGAACCGTTTTCTTATTGTGAAAATTATTCTTGGTGTGAAATTTTTCGAACTCAATGTTCATATCTCTCAAAACGCTTTTCAGCGCTGTGAGTTCCATCGCGTTTTTTGGGTGTACAATTATGGATTCCATCTTGTAATTTTTAGTTTTAATTGATGATTGTATTCAATTTCTGAGAATAGAAATTTTTTGCAAATGTAATTCAAATTACTTATTTGCGAGAAAGTTCGTCCAGTCTTTTCCTTTCTTTTTCGGTAAGGTCGTCCAATCCATTCTTCCCGATTTTGCTCAGAAGTTTGTCGATTTCGTCTTGTCGTTCCTTGCGTTTCGCGTTGAACTCATCATCGATTGTATAATATTTCTGTTCGGGCTGGAAGATATTTTTGACCGACTTGTTCTTAAAAACAAAAAAGCCAATCAAGACCACCAAAAGTAAAATAATAATCAGTACCATCCTTATAAAAAAAATACAAAGCAGAAACATCAGAAATGCTTCTTGCTTTGTAAGTTATAGTTTTTACAACAATAATATTTTATCGTTGCATATTCTTTGCTTCAATGCTCAAAGTTGCGTGAGGAACAGCTCTCAATCTGTCTTTTGGGATCAGTTTTCCTGTAACTCTACAGATTCCGTAAGTTTTGTTTTGAATACGGATTAGCGCGTGTTTTAAGTCACGTACAAACTTTTCCTGTCTTCCTGCCAAGATAGAATTCTGCTCTTTGCTCAAGGTTTCTGCGCCTTCTTCGAAAGCTTTGAAAGTTGGCGAAGTATCATCTGTTCCATTGTTTTGGTCATTGATAAAACTTTCTTTGATTAGAATAAGGTCTTTTTCTGCTTTATCAATTTTATCCTGAATCAGTTGTCTGAATTCTTGCAGGTCTGCGTCACTATATCGTAATTTTTCGTCGGCCATTTTTTGGGTTATTAATTGTTCAACTTTTATTTGATTTCACAAGTATAGAAATAAAATTAAAAAAACATCAATAAAGAATTATCAATTCACAATTTCTTAACAATAATAAAAAAGCGTTTATATTTTCTCAACTTTTACCTTGAATTTTTCTTCATCTATCTCTATTTCGTCAAAATTCGAAAGTGAATTTACAAATTCTATTTTATCCGACAATACTTCCGCGGAAATATATGCTTGATTGTTAGTAAGTTCTTTGTGGAACGGCGAATTCTCTTCCAATTGGATTGAGATTCTGTCCGTTAAATCAAAATCTTTCTCTTTTCTAAGATTCTGAACCCTGTTGATGAACTCTCTTGCAACACCTTCTGATTTTAACTCATCCGTTAGCGTCAAATCTAATGCCACAGTTGTTTTTCCTTCGCTTGCAACGGTCCATCCTGGGATGTCTTTTGTGAAAATTTCCACATCTTCAGTTGTAATTTCGTATCCGGAAACTGATGCTTTTCCTTCTTTTTCTAAGGTTGCGATTTGCTCAGAACTGAAGTTTGAGATTTCTCCAGCCACAGTTTTCATATCTTTTCCTAATCTCGCACCAAGGGTTTTGAAATTCGGTTTGATCTGTTTTACAATAAGATGCGAGGCTTCTTCGGAATTAATCAATTGCAATTCCTTCACATTCACTTCTTGTTTAATTAATTCTGAAACGGCTAAAATTTGTTCCTCAGTTTTCTTATCCAAAACAGGAATCATCACTTTTTGAAGTGGCTGACGAACTTTTATATTTTCTTTCTTTCTTAATGAAAAAACCATCGATGTAATTTGTTGAGCCAAGTGTGTTTTCTCAACCAAATCCTGGTCAATCAAGCTTTCATCCACAACTGGGAAGTCTGTCAGGTGAACAGAATTTACCACTTCTTTTCCGGTTACTTTATTAAGGTCTTGGAACAATTGGTCCATAAAGAACGGCGCAATTGGCGCGGAAAGTTTTGCTACAGTTTCCAAGCAAGTATATAAAGTTTGGTAAGCTGAAATCTTATCATCAGAATAATCGCCTTTCCAGAAACGTCTTCTGCAAAGTCTTACATACCAATTCGATAAGTTGTCGTTAACGAAATTATTAATTGCTCTTGAAGCTTTCGTTGGCTCATAATCTTCGTAGAAAGATTTGACGTCTTTTATTAATAAATTTAATTCAGACAAAATCCAACGGTCGATTTCCGGACGGTTTTCGATGTTGCTTTCCAAGTATTTGAAACCGTCAACGTTCGCGTACAAAGCGAAGAATGAATAAGTGTTGTAAAGCGTTCCGAAGAATTTTCGTCTCACTTCATCAATTCCCTCGATATCGAATTTTAAGTTCTCCCAAGGATTTGCATTGGAAATCATATACCAACGCGTCGCATCCGGTCCATAGACGGAAAGTGTTTCGAATGGGTCAACGGCATTTCCAAGACGTTTGGACATTTTTTGTCCGTTTTTGTCCAAAACCAAACCGTTTGAAACGACATTTTTATAGGCTACAGAATCAAAAACGGTCGTTGCAATGGCGTGCAAAGTATAGAACCAACCACGAGTCTGGTCAACGCCTTCTGCTATAAAATCTGCCGGGAAAGATTTGTTATTATCAACTTGCTCTTTATTTTCAAAAGGATAATGCAATTGCGCATAAGGCATCGCTCCGGAATCGAACCAAACATCGATTAGGTCGCTTTCACGCTTCATCGGTTTTCCGGATTCTGAAACCAAAGTGATATGGTCCACAATATTTTTGTGAAGGTCAACCTTTGCGTAATTTTCCTCAGACATATTTCCAATCTCGAAACCTTTGAAAGGATTTTCTTTTTGGAAACCAGCTTCTATTGATTTTTCAATTGCATTGTACAATTCTTCTACAGAACCGATTAGGACTTCTTCTTTTTTATCCTCAGTTCTCCAAATTGGCAACGGAATTCCCCAATATCTCGAGCGGGAAAGATTCCAGTCGTTGGCGTTTTTCAACCAATTTCCGAAACGGCCTTCACCTGTAGATTTTGGTTTCCAGTTGATGGTTTCATTCAAATCGAACATTCTGTCTTTCACATCAGTCACTTTGATGAACCAAGAATCGAGCGGATAATACAACAAAGGCTCATCAGTTCTCCAACTGTGCGGATAACTGTGAACGTATTTTTCAACCTTGAAGGCTTTGTTTTCTTTTCTTAGTTTTAAAGCAATTCTCTCATCAACAGAAAGATACGCTTTCAAATCTGCAATAATTGATTTTAAATTTTCTTTCTGAATATTGAATTCTGTACTTTTTTCTTCGTCACTCAAATATTCGCCTTTCACATATTCATTCGCAAAACCGTAAGTTTCATCATTTACAA
>JAGNPP010000214.1 GCA_017989575.1 Chryseobacterium sp. | reverse complement strand
TGGAAAACTAGCCCAAGCTGAGGCCAACGAGTTTCCCACATTCCAACAAAATTTTAACAACGACAACAAGGAATTATTAACCAAAAACTCTACTTTTGAGTGTGACTAAAGTGGGTGAGATTACAATCACGGTGTCGTCCTCTCTGTAAAAGATATTCCTTGGGCTGGCCGCCAGTTGTGGGATTGTGATGTGGCACACAAAGACGGCAAATATTATATGTATTATCCCTTGAAAGATAAAAATGATATTTTCAGAATTGGTGTTGCTATCAGCGATAAACCTTCTGGACCTTTCATTCCTGAGAAACATCCGATGTTGGGAAGCTACAGCATCGATCCTTGTGTTTTCGAGGATGAAGGCAAACATTATATGTATTTCGGAGGAATCTGGGGCGGACAATTGCAACGTTACAGAAACAACAAAGCGCTCGAATCTGCATCATTACCAAATGAAGATGAACCAGCAATTCCATCAAAAGTAGCTTTATTAAGTGATAATATGCTCGAGTTTGCGGAGGAACCAAAAGACTTATTGATTTTGGATAAAAACGGCGATGAATTATTGCACGGTAATCCTCACAGATTCTTCGAAGCGTCTTGGATGCATAAGTATAACGATAAATATTATTTCTCATATTCCACCGGAGATTCTCATCTTTTGTGTTATGCGATTGGGGATAATCCTTATGGACCTTTTACTTATGAAGGTGTGATTTTAACGCCAGTTGTAGGTTGGACAACCCATCACAGCATCGCGGAATTCAAAGGGAAATGGTATTTGTTCTTCCACGATTCAGTTCCAAGTGAAGGCAAAACTTGGCTCAGAAGTATGAAAGTTGTCGAATTGGAATACAACGAAGATGGAACTTTCAAAACCATCGAAGGTCTGGATTAAATTAAATCATTTTTTCAGAACTCGAAGAGTTCAATAATAATTACAGGTAAAAAACCTCTGGATAAAACCTTTTCAAATGCAAAATTTCAAAGCTTACATTCTAATATTTTTATTAATTCCATTCTCAATGTTTGCGGAAGATGGAAGTCAATTATGGCTTCGATTCCCAAATGTCAAAAACGGAATTTCTGCAGACAAAATCATTTCGAAAGGAAACAATCCAACCATTGAAATTGCTAAAAATGAACTTACCAAATTCTGGCAAGGACAAACCGTGGAATTAAGAACTGATAAAGCTTTGAAGAACGTAAAAGACGGTTACGTAATCAAATCATCATCAGACAAAATCACCATTTCATCTAGCAAAGAAATCGGTTTGCTTTATGGCGTTTATCACATTTTGAGACTTCAACAAACCAAATCCAATATCAGCAATTTGAACATCACAGAAAAACCGTCTTACGATGTCAGAATCCTGAATCATTGGGATAATCTGGATGGAACGATTGAGCGTGGTTATGCCGGATATTCACTTTGGAAATGGGAAGACTTACCAAATAAAATTTCGCCTCGTTACAAAGAATATGCAAGAGCCAACGCCTCAATCGGAATCAATTCTGTGGTTTTGAATAATGTGAATGCGTCTCCGAATATCCTTAGAAAAGATTATCTTGATAAGGTGAAAGTTTTGGCTGATATTTTCAGACCTTATGGAATAAAAGTTTATTTGTCCGTTAATTTTGCTTCGCCAAAAGTTCTGGATGGAATAGAAAATTCTGACCCTTTGAATAAAAATGTTCAAAATTGGTGGAAAGGAAAAGCTTCAGAAATTTATAAATTAATTCCTGACTTTGGAGGTTTTTTGGTTAAAGCCAATTCCGAAGGTCAACCTGGCCCGCAAGATTACGGAAGAACCCACGCAGACGGCGCCAATATGATGGCAGATGCGTTGAAACCTTATGGGGGAAATATTATGTGGCGCGCATTTGTTTACAGTCCGAGCAAAGAAGATCGTGCAAAACAAGCGTATTTGGAATTTGTTCCGTTGGATGGGAAGTTCCGTGATAATGTGATTGTTCAAATCAAAAATGGACCAATAGATTTCCAGCCGAGAGAAGCTTTCAATCCATTATTTGGCGCTTTGAAAAAAACGCCGGAAATGGTGGAATTTCAAATCACGCAGGAATATCTTGGATTTTCCAATCATTTGGCTTTTCTGGCTCCGCTTTTCAAAGAGGTTTTGGATAGCGATACTTATTCGGATGGCAAAGGTTCTACGATTGCAAAACTGACGGATGGAACGCTTAGAAAAAACAAATTCACAGCAATCTCTGCTGTTGCCAATATTGGCGAAGATAAAAACTGGACGGGTCATCATTTTGCACAAGCCAACTGGTATGCATTCGGAAGATTGGCCTGGAATCACAGTTTGTCATCAGAACAGATTGCCGATGAATGGATCAAGATGACGTTTACAGATAATCAGGATTTTGTAAAACCCGTGAAAGACATAATGCTGACTTCCAGAGAATCTGTTGTAGATTATATGATGCCTTTGGGACTTCACCACATTTTTGCGTCTGGACATCATTACGGGCCAGAACCTTGGGGCGATTACAAAGGCGGAAGGCCAGATTGGTCGCCGGTTTATTATCACAAAGCTGATGAAAATGGAGTAGGATTCGACAGAACAAAATCTGGTAGCAATGCCGTTTTTCAATATTTTCCACCATTGGATGACCTGTATGGAAACATCAAAACAACGCCGGAAAATCTCATTCTTTGGTTCCATCACGTGCCTTGGGATTACAAAATGAAGGACGGAAAAACGTTGTGGGAAGCACTTTGTTTTAAATATGATACAGGTGTGAAAAACGTTCGCGAATATCAAAAAACTTGGGACAAATTGCAAACTTTTGTGGATTCGGAAAGATTTGCTCACGTCCAGTCCAGATTGAAGATTCAGGCAAAAGATGCGGTTTGGTGGAAAGATGCTTGTTTGCTTTATTTCCAACAATATTCAAAAATGCCGATTCCTTACGACATCGAAAGACCAGTTCACGAATTGGAAGATTTGAAGAAAATCAAATTGAATATGGGTCATCATAATTAATGTTTGATTAATGCCAATCAAAAAGTCATTGTAGGTTAAATGTTTAACTTTGCAGCTTTAGTTTAATGTAAAAACTATCAAAAAGGATTGTTGTAAATTAGCATTATGAAAGATATTAAATTGATCGTGACGGATATGGACGGGACTTTTCTGAACTCAGACTACGAAGTGAGCCCAGATTTTCCAGCCATCTATGAAGAACTGAAAAAGAGAAATATTCTTTTTGTTCCTGCCAGCGGACGTCAAATGCCCGGAATTACGCAATATTTTAAGACCATAGAAGACGAGATTGGCTTCATTGCCGAGAATGGCGGATACGTAATTTACAAAAACAAAGAGCTTTTTGCGGACAAACTGCAACAGGAATTTGTGATAGACATCATCAAAAAAACAAGAGAGATTCCTGGAGCCAGACCTGTGTTGTCTGCTAAGAAAAAAGCTTATTATGATAGCGATGACAAAGCTTTTGTAGATTATTTCACCAGATATTATACAGAAAATCAAAAAGTGGATGACTTGACTTTGGAAGTGGACGATGATGCTTTTAAAATTGCCATCTATCATCCCGAAGATTCTGAAAAATACCTCTATCCATTTTTGAAAGAATTTGAAAAGTATAATTTGGAAGTTGTCGTTTCTGGCAAATATTGGGTGGATATTATGAACAAGAATATCAACAAAGGGAAGGCGGTAGAAATTCTGCAGAATCTCTTGAACATCTCACCAACGCAGACAATGTCTTTTGGAGATTATATGAATGACATCCAAATGTTGAAAAATTCCAAATATTCTTATGCGATGCAAAACGCGCATCCAGCTGTGAAAGAAGCTGCCAATTACGAAGCAACTTCCAACGATGATTTTGGTGTTCTCAAAACCATTTCAGACTATTTAGATAGCATTGAAAATTAGAACAAATTGGATTTGAAAATAGACTGAGACAAAGCATTTTAATGTTTTGTCTTTTTTATTAATATTAATTTAATTTTTCTAATCTTAATATGAAGTTCTAATCCATCTTTTTGACTAAATTAGTAAAACCAACCGGAGATTTTTCTATTTGCCTATGAATGATTTTTTAGAATTTTACAATAATTTGGTGATTGACAATGGGCTTCTGATTATGCTAATGGTGATGAGCGCTTTCGTAGCCATTTTTCACACATTTATCCTCATCGGACTTTATGAAATCGATTTGAAACCCAAATGGCTTTTCTTCGTTCTCAATCCGGCATTGATTGGATTAAGTTCTTTATATGATAATAAACTTTCTGCATTAATAGCAATTTTTTTGTTTCTGTCCGTTTTCGTTTTGGCATTTATCGGGATGATTTACTCAGCCATTAGAAGCGGTTATCAAGATTCAAAAAAAGAAGATGCACGCCGAAAAAGAACGGGCGAAAAACCGCTTCCACTTTGGAAAAAGATTGTGATGACGCTGTCAGGATTAATAATCATTGGATTTGTTTTCAGTTTGGGCGTTCCTTATTTCATTATTATTGTCTTCATCATTGTTCCATTTTTAGGATCAT
The DNA here is from genome assembly GCA_017989575.1 of Chryseobacterium sp. Lineage (GTDB taxonomy): Bacteria > Bacteroidota > Bacteroidia > Flavobacteriales > Weeksellaceae > Epilithonimonas. The sequence goes on along the minus strand of JAGNPP010000214.1, from coordinate 219 downwards.
TAAAACCAAATAACAAAAAGAGATTTTACAAATACCAACGCACTTTGCCAACCGCCAATATCAGATCTGTAGCGATGGGTTTGGCGGAGATTTCGGGTAAAGTGAAGACCATCGAGCCAATGGTTTCGAGGATTGGTAGCAAAAAATGCATCGGATTTCTTCATACAATAGAAAAAGTTTCTACAGACAAAGATGGGAAAGATTCTTACTCTATGGAAT
>JAGNPP010000213.1 GCA_017989575.1 Chryseobacterium sp. | reverse complement strand
ACCCGAAACAGAATTCGATTCCTGTGGAGTCGGTTTTGTGGCTAATATTAAAGGTGTCAAAAGTTTCAAGATTGTAAGCGACGCAATTACAATGCTGGAAAATATGGAACATCGAGGCGCGACAGGATACGAAAGTAATACTGGTGATGGTGCCGGGATCCAACTTCAAATTCCGCACGAGCTACTCTATGATGAAGCACTCAATTACGGGATCGACCTTCCCGAGCCAGGTCATTATGGACTCGGAATGCTTTTCTTTCCACAGAACAATTTCATTAGACAGGAATGTAAAGAAATTATAGAGCAATCTGCCGAAAAACAAGGTCTTAAAATTTTAGGTTATCGTCCGGTTCCTGTCAATAATTTGGATCTTGGAGATTTAGCGAAAAGTGTCGAGCCTGTAATGGAAATGCTTTTTGTCGAACGCCCGTACGATACGGAAACTGAAAAAGATTTGGAAAGAAAACTCTTTGTTTTCAAAAATTACATTTCGCATCAAATCATGAGCGTGACCAGCAATGATCCGATTGGTTTCTATGTCGCTTCATTCTCTTGCAAAAAATTGATATATAAAGGACAATTGCGTTCTGTCCAGATCCGAAATTATTTCAAAGACCTCACGGATCCGAGACTTCGTTCCGCTTTTGGAATGGTGCATTCCCGTTTTGCTACAAACACAAATCCAACCTGGAGTCTGGCGCAACCTTTCCGATTTTTAGCGCATAATGGCGAGATCAATACGATTGGCGGAAATCTCAATTGGCTTCGTTCTTCCGAAAAAACATTCGAAAGTCCCAATTTCACAGCACAGGAAATGGATATGATCTTGCCGATCACAAAACCTGGCCAATCGGATTCTTCTTATTTGGACAATATGGTCGAGTTGCTTTATCACTCAGGAAGATCGTTGCCACATACGATGATGATGTTGATTCCGGAAGCTTGGGATGGTCACGACCAAATGGATCCTTACAAAAAAGATTTTTACGAATTCCACGCCTGTATGATGGAGCCTTGGGATGGTCCGGCTTCCATCTCGTTTACTGATGGCGATATTATCGGCGCCACTTTGGATAGAAATGGACTTCGGCCTTCAAGATATTGTGTGACCTCGGATGATCGCGTGATTATGGCTTCAGAATCTGGTGCTTTGCCTGTTGATCCTCAAAAAGTCATTAAAAGAGGTCGTCTTCAACCTGGAAAAATGTTCTTGGTTGATATGAAAAAAGGCGAAATCATCAGCGATGAAGAACTGAAGAAAGAAATCTGTACCTCACAACCTTACCGAGATTGGTTGGATAAAATGAATATTAATATCAACGAATTACCAAGTCCTAAAATCCGTTTCAATAGTTTACAGTCCGAAGATATTTTCAGATATCAGAAAGCGTTCGGATATTCCAGAGAAGATTTGGATGTCATTATCAAAGAAATGGCGGAACTCGGAAAAGAACCGATTGGCTCTATGGGTTTTGATGCGCCACTTGCGGTTTTGAGTGAAAAGCCACAACATATAAGTTCTTATTTCAAACAATTATTTGCTCAGGTTACAAATCCACCAATTGACCCAATCCGTGAAAAATTGGTAATGTCTCTCACAACGATTATCGGCGGAAGCGGGAATCTTTTGCAGGAAGATAAGAACTTTGCCCATTCAATAAAACTCGATAATCCGATTCTTAATAATGAGCAGTTAGAGAAACTTCGAAGTGTTGATACAGGGAAATTCCAGTCGAAAACGATTTACACTTATTTTAAATCTGACGGAAAAGATGGTAATCTTCGAAAAGCGATTGACCGGATTTGCCGTTATGCAACAGACGCAGTGGACGATGGTTTTGAAGTGATTGTACTTTCCGACCGTTCGATGGATTCTGGTCACGCGACGATTCCTTCACTTTTGGCTTGTTCGGCTGTTCATCACCATTTGATTCGGAAAGGTGTTCGCAGGAAAGTAGGTTTGGTAATGGAAGTTGGCGATGTTTGGGAAGTTCATCATTTTGCGTCTTTGCTGGGATTCGGAGCTACGGCTATCAATCCATATCTCGCTCTGGCAAGCATCAGAGAGATGTTTCATAAGAATGAATTTGGTGAAGAAGCTGACCTTGACCAACTAAAATACAATTACAAAAAAGCGGTCGGCGATGGATTGCTGAAGATATTTTCCAAAATGGGAATTTCGACGTTACAATCTTATCACGGCGCGCAGATTTTCGAAATCATTGGGATTGATAAAACAGTTGTTAATACTTGCTTTACTGGTGCAATTTCCAGAATCAACGGCGTTGGTTTTGACGAAATTGCAAAAGAGGCTTTGGTAAAACATTTCAATGCTTTCGGGACAAAGCTTCCGCAAAAAGTATTGGAACCAGGCGGAATTTATCAATGGAAACCGGAAAATGAGTATCATCAGTTCAATCCACAATCTGTCCATCTTTTGCAACAGGCAACTTGGAATGACCGTTATGATTTATTCAAAAAATATTCAAGAACTGTCAATCAATTATCTGAGAAAGCTTCATTGTTAAGAGGTTTGATGGATTTTAAAAATGACCGTGAAGCGATTTCGATTGATGAAGTTGAGTCTTTGGAAAATATTCTGAAACGTTTTGCAACTGGCGCAATGTCTTTCGGTTCGATTTCTTGGGAGGCACACACAACACTTGCGATTGCAATGAATAGAATCGGCGCGAAAAGCAATACAGGCGAAGGTGGCGAAGATGAAAACCGTTATACCATTAATGAAAATGGAGATGATATGCGTTCGGCAATTAAACAAGTTGCTTCTGGGAGATTTGGAGTGACAGCAAGATATTTAGCTGAAGCAGAAGAGATTCAAATCAAAATGGCGCAAGGTGCAAAGCCGGGCGAAGGTGGACAATTGCCAGGATTCAAAGTGGATGAATGGATTGGGAAAACCCGACATTCTACGCCAGGCGTTGGGTTGATTTCGCCACCACCGCATCACGATATTTACTCGATTGAGGATTTGGCGCAATTGATATTTGATTTGAAAAATGCCAATCGCCACGCAAGAATTTCAGTAAAATTGGTTTCAAAAGCTGGCGTTGGAACGATTGCTTCCGGTGTTGCAAAAGCGAAAGCCGACCACATTCTAATTTCTGGTTATGACGGCGGAACTGGTGCTTCTCCTTTGAGTTCGACAAGACATACAGGTTTGCCTTGGGAATTGGGATTGGCGGAAACGCAACAGACTTTAATTAAAAATAAACTTCGCCAGCGCGTCACAGTACAAGTTGATGGTCAGGTAAAAACTGGTCGCGATATCGTCATTGCCACTTTGCTTGGTGCGGAAGAGTGGGGGATTTCCACGTCTGCACTGATTGTGGAAGGTTGTATTTTGATGAGAAAATGTCATCTCAATACTTGTCCTGTTGGTATCGCAACTCAAAATGAAGAACTTCGGAAAAAGTTCAAAGGAAAGCCGGAATATTTGGTGAGTTATTTCACTTTTCTGGCGATGGAAGTTAGAGAAATAATGGCGAGTCTTGGTTTTAGAACGATTGACGAAATGGTCGGGCAATCTCAATGCTTGACCACAAAAAAAGATATATTGTTCTGGAAACATAAAAATATTGATTTAAGTCCGATTCTCTTCAAGCCAGAAACGGATTTGCCCATCATTAAAAATGAAAATCAAGACCACGGCATTGATGATTCACTTTCTTGGAAAATGTTGGAAGTTTCAAAGTTAGCGATTGAGGAAAATGGGACTGCCGAAGCTGACTTTCAAATCAAAAATACGGATAGAACAGTCGGAACAATTCTCTCTCACGAGTTAACCAAAAAATATCATTCAGAAGGAATGTCCGAAGATTCTTTAAAGTTCAATTTTAAAGGAACGGCTGGACAAAGTTTCGGTGCGTTTTGCAACAAAGGAATGACGATGATTCTGGAAGGTGATGCGAATGATTATTTTGGTAAAGGACTTTCGGGAGCAAAGTTGGCGATTTATCACGATAAGGAATCTGTCATCAAAGCTCACGAAAATAGCATCATTGGAAATGTCGCGCTGTACGGCGCAACTTCAGGGAAAATATTTGTTTCCGGAATGGCAGGTGAACGTTTTGCAGTTAGGAATTCCGGTGCAACTGCCGTTGTAGAAGGCGTTGGTGACCACGGTTGTGAATATATGACCGGCGGAACAGTTCTGATTCTTGGCGGAGTCGGAAGGAATTTCGGAGCGGGAATGAGTGGCGGAATTGCCTACGTTTGGGATATTGAGCGCTCGTTGGAAGAGAATTTCAATCCTGATATGGCGAATTTGGAAGAGATTACGGAAGATGATAAATTAATTATCAATGATTTGATCAAAGAACATTTTGAGATGACGAATAGTGAACTGGCTTCCTATCTTTTAAGTGACTTCGAAAATAATTTGAAACATATTATTAAAGTTTATCCGAGAGATTATAAAAAAGCGATTGAAAATAAAATAAATGAATTGAAATAATGGGAAAAGCAGACGGATTTTTATTATACGATAGAGAATTGCCGAAGAAACTTCCTGTGGAAGAAAGGATTCAGCATTATAAAGAATTTTACAAACCGATTTCCGAGGATTACCTTCACAAACAATCGTCGCGGTGTATGAGTTGTGGCGTTCCGTTTTGTCAAAGTGGTTGTCCGCTTGGAAATATGATTCCGGAATTCAATGAAGCGGTTTATAAGGAGCAATGGGAAAAGGCTTATCAATTGTTGATTTCGACCAATAATTTCCCCGAGTTTACAGGTCGGATTTGTCCAGCACCTTGCGAAGGCGCGTGTGTTTTG
>JAGNPP010000212.1 GCA_017989575.1 Chryseobacterium sp. | reverse complement strand
ACGCTCGAGAATCTTTTGCTGCCGCTTACAAATATGCGAACAGCTACGAATTCGAAGTAAAATCTCAAATCGAAATCGCCAAAACATTTGATAATAAAACAGATAGCTACGAAAAAGCAATAGAATACATTTCCAAAATTGCTAAAAAAGGAACCTATGCTTCTCGTAAAAACGAATTGTACTACGCCAGTGGATTGATTGCCTCTTCTGCAACAAAAGATTCTCTTGCTGATTCTTATTTCAGAAAAGCATTGAAAGAAAAACAGTCCGATCCGCAAATCCGTGGACTTACCTACTCCGAAATTGCGAAAAAATATTTTGCGAAAGACGATTACCTTACGGCAGGCGTTTTCTACGACAGTGCTTTGGCGGTAATGAGCTACAAACCGGAAAAAGATAGATTGACAGAATTGACAGCCAATATCAAAAAGCTTTCGAAAAACTATTACATCGTCAAGAAAAACGACAGCATTCTGAATCTTGCAAAAATGTCTCCTGACGAAAAGCGCGATTATTTTGCCAAATACATCGAAAAAATAAAGGCAAAAGAAGCCGCTGAGGAATTGGAAAAGAAAAGAGCAGAACGAAGCAAAGGCTTTGATAATGCAGATTACAACGCCAATTCTATTTTCGCAAATAATTCTACAGATGCGAATAGCTTTCAGAATTTTGGAATGACGGGCGGTTCTACGTTTTATTTTGCCAATACCAACAACATTTCTAGAGGTGAAAACGCTTTCCGACAAGTCTGGGGAAGCCGGACGCTGATGGATAACTGGCGCTACTCTGCCAGAAGTTCTACGGTAGAAGAATTGAAAAACGAAGCACTCGGTCTTGCCAATGCGCCAGATCCCCGACGTTTGGAACCCGACTTTTACATTGAGCAAATTCCTACATCCAAAATAGAATTGGACAAGCTTAAAAAAGACAGAGACACAGCCAGCCTAGGAATGGGAAGGATGTACGAAACCTTTTTCTCTAATACAAAATTGGCAACGAAAACCCTTTTTGACCTGGTAGATAACAAACCGGAAGAGGAAACAGATTTGATGGCTTTGTACAATATTTTTGTCTTCAATTATGAAAAAAATCCTTCTGAAGCCGAAAAAGCGAAACAATTAATTTTGGAGAAATATCCGTATACATCCTATGCGGAATATGTGAAAAATCCAAAAAGCAAAGACTTCAATAAATCTACTGAGGATGTAGAAAAACTCTATGCAGACGCCTACAAACTCTACGAAACGGATAAATTTGCCGAGTCTTCTGCAATGATAGACAAAGCCCTGGCAGATCATCCAAAAGATGCTTTGGTTCCCAAATTTTATCTACTGAACGCTTACAATGCAGGGAAAACTGCTGGAAAAGAAATTATGATTTTGCAATTGGAACAAATCGTTCTGAACTATGCGAAAACACCAGAAGGCGTCAAAGCCAAAGAACTTTTAAAATATCTGAAAAGCGATGCTAAGCTAGAACTGACGGACGATGCTGGAAATGCAATTTCAAATAAGTCTCAGCCAAACGAGCCAAATAATGACGAGGAATTAAAGCTAAAGGAACAAGTCAGAATTCAAAAAGAAAATGCTCTTTCTCCATCAACGAGCGGACCTGGAATCCCGGGAGGTTCTACAGATTCAACTCCTCTTCAAAAAGCTTCACCTCAGCAAAGAAGAGTAATGAAACAAAAATAAAAAAAAGAGAGCAACTTGATTTGCTCTCTTTTTTGTTGATTATATTTTATCTAATTGCACTGTAAAGTGTCTCAGAATCGCTGGTTCCTTTGTGATTTTGTAGCCTTTTGTGATTTCATCTCGTCTTTCAAAAACGTTGATTACTGCTGCAGCTACATAATCCATGTGATTGTTTGTGTAAGTTCGTCTTGGGATTGCAAGTCTCAATAATTCTAATTTTGGATAACGGTTTTCTCTCGTTTCAGGATCACGATCTGCCAGTAAAGTTCCAATTTCCACACCTCGGATTCCAGCTTCTTTGTAAAGCTCGATGGCCAAAGTTTGTGCAGGAAATTCTTCTCGTTTGATATTAGGTAAAAAGTTGAGCGCATCTATGAAAACTGCGTGTCCACCAATTGGTTTTTGAACTGGGATTCCGGCTTCCATTAACTTATTTCCAAGATATTCAACTTGCGAAATTCTACTTTCCAGATATGGAAATTCTGTTGCCTCGTCTAATCCTGTTGCCAATGCCGACATATCTCTTCCTGCCATTCCACCGTACGTGATGAAACCTTCGTAGATGATCGTAAAGTTTGACGCTTTTTCGAAAATTTCTCGATTTTTCAAAGCGATGAATCCACCGATGTTTACCAAACCGTCTTTTTTGGAACTCATCGTCATTCCGTCGCCGTAAGAGAAAATCTCTTTGCAGATTTCTTTGATCGTTCTATTTTCTTGTCCTTTTTCTCTTTTCTTGATGAAGTAAGCATTCTCTGCAAATCTCGCCGAATCAAACAAAACAGGAATTCCATATTGGTCTGATAATGATTTTACAGCTTTGATGTTTTCCAGAGAAACTGGCTGTCCACCAGAAGAATTACAAGTAATAGTTATTAAACAAAAAGGAATTTGTTCTCTCGGATATGATTTGTAAACGGTTTCCAATTTTTCCAAATCTATATTTCCTTTGAAAGGATGAAGGTCATTAATGTCAAAAGCTTCATCAATTGTACAATCGATGGCGTGTGCTTTTCGGAATTCGATGTGACCTTTTGTGGTGTCGAAGTGTGAGTTTCCGGGACAAATGTCGCCTTCTTTTACTATGACTGAGAAAAGGACATTTTCCGCCGCTCTTCCTTGATGTGTTGGCAATAAATAAGGAAATCCGGTAATTCTTTCAACTGTACTTTGCAGCGCTTCAAAAGATCTTGAGCCAGCGTAACTTTCGTCGCCAATCATCAGTGCGCCCCATTGTTTGTCGCTCATTGCGCCGGTTCCGCTGTCTGTCAACAAATCGATGAAAACGTGGGAACTTCTAAGATTGAATAAATTGTAATCGGCTTTTTTCAGCCATTCTTCGCGTTGTTCCTGTGTGGATTGGTATATTTCTTCGACCATTTTGATTCTAAATGGTTCTGCGTAAGGTAATTTCATAGTAAATATAAATGATGATTGATAATTGATAAATGATCTTTTATACTGATAATTGATGAAAAATAAATCACAATGGAAAACCCAATGTAACTGATCGATATTTTAGAATGATAAATAATGACCCGCAAGAAATCATCTATCAATTATCATTTATCATTTATGAAAACTACTCCGGTGCTTTGAAAACGTTGTCGTCTGAATGGAATCCGGCAACGCCTCCACTGACAGCAAATTTCATTGCTTCTGCGGCGCTCATTCCGGTAACTTCCTTTACATTTGTATATTTAGTAATGATGACCCAGCCAGAAACGGCGTAGGAATGGGGCAAATAAACAGCAATCATTTGGTCGAGATTAACAACTGACATATCCGCCTGAGTCAAAAATCCGATTCGCCAAATTTCTGGGGTTTCATTTGTCTTGACCCAAACCGGCACATTGAATTTTTTCTTATCGCCAACGAAAGATCCTAAAACATCCTTCAACGAAGTATAGAGAAATTTGATTCCCGGAATATGTTCCAAAACGTAATCTACGCCGTCAACAATTAATCTTCCGATGATAAACTTATTTCCAAAAAAACCAATGAAAGTAGTTCCGAAGATGACGATAAAAAATATCAGTCCTGGAAATTTTTGAGAAACAGAAGGCACCAAATTATCAATACTGAAAACCACGCTCCAAATGACCCAAACCGTGATGGCAAAAGGCCCAATGATAATCAATCCTTGAATGAAGGATCGTATAAATAAGCGTAGATAATCGTTGAAATTTTTATCCATTTTAGCCGTGGATGGTTTCTTTGTTTCCGTAGGATTTCATAATGTTAGCTTCATATTCCAGCCATTCTTCCCAACGTTTGTTCACTTTTTCCGGATCTCCCAATTCTCTAGCAAATCCGATGAACGTTGTATAATGATTGGCTTCGGAAACCATCAGGTCGTGGTAGAATTTCTTCAATTCCTCATCCTTGATATTCTCTGTCAAAACTTTGAAACGTTCGCAACTTCTAGCTTCGATCATCGCCGCGAAAAGCATTTTGTCGATGATTTGCTCATCACGATGTCCTCCTTTTACGAGGAATTTGATGAGGTCATTCACATAATCGTCTTTACGCGTTCTTCCCAAAACACCACCTCTTTTTTTGATAATCTCGTGAACTTGGTTGAAGTGGTCTAATTCTTCTTGCGCAATTGCCAAAAGTTCGGTGACCATCTCTGTATGTTCTGGAACCATTGTAATTAGGCCAATCGCGTTGGTTGCCGCTTTTTGCTCACACCAAGCGTGGTCTGTAAGGATTTCTTCAAGATTATCTTCTGCGATGTTTGCCCAACGTGGGTCTGTAAGAAGTTTGAGACGGAACATTTTATATTTTTTGTAAAAATAAGGATTTGATTGTTTGTTATTAAATATTTTATCGACTAAAATTAATTTTCGAATTCAATTACCGTAAAGGATTAGAACAATAATTTATTTTAATATTTGGCACGTATATTGAAAATCCTTCAACAACCAAACAATAAAATTATGAAAAATTCAACTATTATCAATCGTGCTAAATTATTTCTTTTTAGCTTCTTAGCAATTTTTTCCTCTGCATTGACTTTTGCACAGGATTCAGCAGTGGTTAAAACCACCAATGTAACAACCACTTCTACGGAAGAATGGCAAACCAATCCGACCTATTGGATCATAGGTGTAGTCGT
>JAGNPP010000033.1 GCA_017989575.1 Chryseobacterium sp. | reverse complement strand
GACCAGAATTGGTGAAAAACCTTGTGCTTACAGGGAGTTCCGGCTTGTACGAAAGAACTTTCGGAGACAGCTTCCCGAGGAAAAGTGACAAAGAATATATCAAGAAAAAAACCCAAGACGTTTTCTACGACCCGATTGTGGCGACAGACGAATTGGTAGATGAGGTTTTCGCTGTGGTGAATGACAGGATGAAAGGCATCAAAACCGTCATGCTGGCCAGAAGCGCCATCAAACACAATATGCTGAATGATCTTCCGAAAATCACTTGCCCAACCTGCATCATCTGGGGAAAACAGGACAATGTGACACCACCGGAAGTGGCAGAAGATATGCACAAACTAATCCCGAATTCAGAATTGCATTGGATCGATGAATGTGGACATGCTGCAATGATGGAAAAACCGCAGGAATTTAACGAGATTCTTTATAAATGGCTACAAAAAGTAATGTAAGCCGATAATCAATAAAAACTTTTCAGACCATTAAGAATTGGAATTATTTTAAATTAAATAAATTTGATTCTTAATGGTTTTTAAATTATAAAAATATGGTAATCAAAACCGCAGTATTTGTAAAAAGCAGTCAGAAATGGCAAGATTGTCCCGAGCCAAATATGCCGGAGTACGCATTCATCGGACGTTCCAACGTGGGAAAATCTTCTCTCATCAATGCGATGATGAATCATAAGGATCTTGCAAAAACATCTCAAACGCCTGGGAAAACACAATTGATCAATAATTTTTTGGTGAATGACAGTTGGTCGCTTACCGATCTTCCTGGTTATGGCTACGCTAAGGTTTCTAAAAGTTTGAGAAAAGATTTTGAAAAGCTGATTACCAATTACATCCTCAATAGAAAAAATCTTGTCAATCTTTTTGTCTTGGTTGATGTACGCCACACGCCACAGAAAATCGATATGGAGTTTATGCAATGGCTTGGGGAAAGTAGTGTTCCGTTTTCCATCGTCTTTACAAAAGCAGACAAAATGAAATCTGGAGGAGCAGACAGAAATGTGGAAGCTTACAAAACAGAACTGCTGAAAACTTGGGAAGATCTACCCGATATTTATGTGACGTCTGCCGAAAAGAAAACCGGAACAGACCAAATTTTGAAATTCATCTCAGAAACCAATCAGTTTTTGATTAAAAATAAAATCAGATTCGATGACTAATATTGATTGGAAAATCAAAACATTTTCTGAATTGACGACGACAGAACTTTACGAAATCATCAAAGCGAGAGTCAACGTTTTTGTGGTAGAACAAGATTGTCCTTATCCAGATTTGGATGATTATGACCAAAAAGCCATTCACCTTTGGGCAGAAAAAGAAGGTGAAGTTTTAGCCTACTGCAGGATTTTTGACAAAGGCATCAAATATCCCGAAACTTCCATCGGCAGAGTTGTAACCACGGAAAAAGGAAGAGGAACGGGACTTGGAAAACAATTGATTTCTTACGCGATTGATGTCATTGAAAATAGATTGAGAACTACGGAAGTTAGGATTTCTGCTCAAGATTATTTACTAAAATTCTATTCAGGATTTGGATTTGTAGATACTGGGAAAAAATATCTGGAAGATAATATTCCTCATACAGAGATGTTTAGAAAATAAAAAAGCCCAAAGTTGTTACTCTGAGCTTTGTTGAAAATTGAATGTATATTGTCCTTTGTGTTCTTACAGTTATTAATCTGGGACAAAATTAGATACATAAATCCACATTTCCTTACGGGAAACCGTAAAATGGAAAAAAAAAATCAAAATATTTTTAAATTATCCCCAAATCTTTGCATTGAGCGATAAGTTGTTCGTTGTTTTTCACCGTCAATGCTAGCTTCATCGCATTCATTCTTTTTTCTACACTGCTCAAACTATTGGGGTGAATATCTCTTTCTTGTAAGATTTGGGGAATGTTTTTCTGCAAAACTCCGTCGGAAAGTAATTTTAATAATACAATGTCATAGTTGCTAAACTCCAAAGTATTAATGCTTTTCACCGGCAATTTGAGATCGTGGGAAATGTAGGTTTCATTATTATAAACCGCTTCTACAGCTTTTTTTAATTCCTTAGAGTCAGATCTCGCTTTTCTTACAAACGCATTGATTTCTAGTTCGTTGAATAATAGGTCTATAATGCCTAATCTGTGTTCTCCTGAGAAAACAATCACTTTTAGCTCTGGATGCAAGTCTCGACAACATTTTATCAGTTCGCGTCCATTTTTTAGCAATTGCTTTCTATGATCTTCTTCAAAAGAAAGATCCGTCAGCAGAACTTCGTAAGGCGAATCTGTTTCCAAAGATTTTTTAAGGTAAGAAAAAGCATCATCACAATAATAAACGTGATCTACACTGGGAATCTTCAAATCCTTCAACACTTTTTGTACAGAAAAATTACTGCTCTCGTGATCTTCCGCAATTAATATTTTACTAAACATAGAATCAATATTTTATTGATAATTTTAATCCGCCGGATGGATTTTTTTCTATCATTAATTCTGCCTTAAGTTCCACAAGTCGGGATTTTATGTTGGCGAATCCGTTTTTGTCCTGGAAGTTTTCTGCCAATCCCACGCCATTATCAGAATATAAAATTTCCGACTTATTGTTATCCTTATTGAATTTCAAAATAACCTGAGTCGCTTGGCTGTGTTTTTTCATATTCACCAAAAGTTCACGGAGGATTTGAAACCATTCTTCTTTTTCATTTTCGGAAACATTACTCCAAAAATCAAGCTCATTTCCGATAATGATAATTTTAATATTTTCATTGTCAAAAGAACTGACAAGACCAAATATTTTTTCATTGAAATCCTGTGTAGAAACCTTGTCGTAAGACAAATCGCGGGATTTCTCGTACATCAGTTCCAGTTTGTCCAGCAATTTTTCTTTCGGGACATCATTTTGATTTTCAAGTGTTGTCATCACCTCATAGATTCCGTTGGCAACCACATCGTGTACTCGTTTGGAAAAATCCAAGCGTTGTTCTTGTAGTTTGTTGTTGGCTTCCAAAATCAATCTTCGTTTTCGCCTTTTGATCCAAAGAAAAATGAAAAAACTGAGAATCGAAGTGATGATGATGATTCCCCAAATGATTAATTTTTGTCTTTCAACCTGATGCTCGTGTTCCTCGTGTTCCTGTTGCCAAATCAAGTTTTCTGCTTTTGCTTTTTCACTTTCGAAACGGATGAGCGCAAACTGATTTTTTGCTTTGTTTTGTGCATTCGTAAGGCTATCTTGAATTTTGGAATAGTCTTCGAAATAGTTTTGAGAATGTGCCGCATCAGAAATCCGAATCAGATTTTGCAAAGCTTCCAATTGATCTATCGGATATTTCAAATCTTTGGCTAGAGAAAGCATTTTTTCTGAATACAATTTCGCCGAATCTTTATTTTTATTTAAGTAATAAGCTGATAGATAGGCGTAAGAAGCATCTTTTGTCCAATCGTCTTGGAAAGATTCGCTCAGCAATTCTGCTTTCAAATAATTCTGAACCGGACTGTAATTTTGATTTTCAAACCACTTGGATCGTGAGTAATTCAATAATAGTTTAGGATAAAATTCGCTCTTGAGACCTACGCTGTCAATTAGTTTTTGATAGATTTCTACGGCTTTTCCGTATTGCTTTTCATTGTGATAAACGATGGCAATATTGTTTGCCAAAGACATCTTGTCGATTGGATCTTTGGTGAAGTGAAGCGCTTTGTCATAAAAGCGTTTGGCGTCATTGTAGTTTTTAAGATTGTTGGAAGCAACGCCAAGATTATTATAATTGCAAAACACAGATTGATAATGTGTTGTGTCGTTTTCTTTAAGAAATTTGGATGCCGTAATACTGCTTTCTATACTTCCGAAATTGTCGCCTGTAGTTTCCTGGATTATCGCCATATTCACATAGCTTTTCCCAATTCCTAAACTGTCATCCAGCTTGGTGAAAAGATCTTTCCCTTTGTTCAAATAGTAAAATGCGCTGTCCTGTTCGTTTTTATCAAGAAAAACAAATGCCTTTTCGTAATAAGGGTTTTTATGTTTTTTAGCTGAATTTTTGTGGTTCGAGACTTCTTTTTCCGAGCACGAAAACAACATCAAGATTAAAAAACAAAAAATAGATTTTTGCAAATTTCACAATTTATCCGAAATTTAATAAAATCCGAATTGTTTTCCAATTATTTGTGATTAAATCATTATGTCTGTACTTTTGTTTTTCAATTGATTATTATCGATGTCTATTAATGTTTTAGATCAATATTTGCCAGCAGATACGCATCCCTTTCTCAAAACTTGGTTTTCGGATTATTATATTCATATAAAAATCACAAAAAACCGGAACAGCAAACTGGGCGATTATAGAAGAATGCCGGACAAGTCGCATCAGATTACCGTCAATTCCACTTTGGATAAGCAGTTGTTTTTCTTTGTTTTGACACACGAGCTTGCGCATCTCATTGCTTTTGAGAATTACAGTTTCCGCATCAGTGCTCACGGGAAAGAGTGGAAAGATACTTTTCGGAAAATGCTCTTGGAAAGTATTGATATTTATTCTGATGATCTTAAACCGATTATTCTCAATTTTGCCAAAAATCCGAAAGCTAATTTTATGGCAAGTCCGGAGCTAGTCCGTTATTTTCATATTGAAGATCCGGATGATGATTTTGTTTTTATCGAGACATTGACAATTAATGATGACTTTCATTACAAAGGCGATCAATACAAGATTCTCGAAAAAAAGAAAAAATTATATCTTTGTGTGAATTTAGCAAATTCAAAAAAATACTTATTCCGACCTCTTGCAAAGGTTGAAAAATTAGAGATCAATGAACAACAATAATTATTGCGTCATAATGGCGGGTGGGATTGGCAGTCGATTTTGGCCAATGAGCACCCAGAAGTTTCCAAAGCAATTTCACGATATTTTAGGAACAGGAAGAACGATGATTCAACAGACTTTTGACAGAATCAATCAACTCATTCCCAAGGAAAATATATTTGTCATCACCAATCAGGAATATGTGGAACTTACGCATCAGCAGTTGCCAGATGTTCCTTTGGAAAACATTGTTGGTGAACCGGCAATGAAGAATACATCGGCCTGCAATCTCTATATGGCAAAGAAAATAGAAGCGCTGAATCCAGACGCTAATATGATTGTAATGCCCGCAGATCACCTAATTTTGAAAGAAAAAACCTTTCTAGATAAGGTAGATTTGGCATTTGATCTCGCATCAAAAAATGATTTTCTGATGACTTTGGGAATCACGCCAACGCGACCCGATACAGGTTATGGTTATATCCAATTTATCCAGGAAAAGGATGAAAATTTTTCTAAAGTGAAAACCTTTACAGAAAAACCAAATCTTGAAATTGCTAAAAGTTTTATGGAATCCGGAGACTTTCTATGGAATGCCGGAATTTTTATCTGGAGCGCCAAAAGCATTCTGAAAGCTTTTAAAAAATATCTTCCGGAGATGACCAATCAGTTCAACAGTTGTGAGTACAATTGTGAATCTGAAAAGGAATGCATCAATGTGATTTATCCAATCGTGAACAAAGTTTCCATAGATAACGGAATCTTGGAAAAAGCCAATAATGTTTATGTTATCCCGGCAAATCTCGGCTGGAGCGATCTTGGAACTTGGACTTCTGTTTACACCAATGCGGACAAAAACGATGACAACAATGCCATCAGTTCCAAAAATGTTTTGACATACAATTCCAAAGGCAACGTCATCAGAATCAAAAATCAAAACAAAGCAGCCGTTATAGATGGCTTGAAAAACTATATCATCGTAGATACAGAAAAGGCTTTGCTCATCTGTCCGCGAGACAATGATCAATTGATTAAGGATTATGTTCTTGATCTTAAAAATCTGAAAAAAGGCGAACGATTTATGTAATCGGTTTTTATCTTTCAAAAAATATTTAACTCTTTGGTTTTTATCAAAGAGTTTTTTAATTTTAAAGAAAATAAAAACACAGATGCTTGTAAAAATTTTTGGTGCGGCCATTCACGGCGTTTCTGCACAGATTATCACAATAGAGGTAAATGTAGATCAAGGCGTTGGTTATCATTTGGTTGGCTTGCCAGACAATGCGATCAAGGAAAGTAGCTACAGGATTTCTGCCGCGCTCAAGAATTCTGGATTCAAGATTCCGGGTAAGAAAATCACCATCAATATGGCGCCGGCAGACTTGCGAAAAGAAGGTTCAGCGTACGATATGAGCATCGCCCTGGGAATCTTGGCCGCTTCGGATCTGATAAAAGCAGAGCATTTGAAAGATTATATCATTATGGGGGAGCTTTCTCTGGATGGCGGATTGCAACCCATCCGAGGTGTTTTGCCAATCGCTATCAAGGCAAGAGAAGATGGTTTTAAAGGAATTATTCTACCGAAGCAAAATGCAAGAGAAGCGGCCATCGTAAACCAGCTAGATGTTTATGGCGTTGAAAATATCAAAGAAGTTATAGATTTCTTTAATGATGATATTCCTCTAGAAAAATTTGAAATAGATACCCGGAAAGAGTTTCAGGATAAAGTCAATCACTTTCCTTTTGATTTCGATGAGGTTAAAGGACAAGAAGCGGCCAAACGTGCGATGGAAGTTGCGGCAGCGGGCGGTCACAATATCATTCTCATTGGTTCTCCCGGAAGTGGAAAGACAATGCTTGCGAAACGTTTGCCAAGTATTTTGCCAGCTCTAAGTCTCAAAGAATCTTTGGAAACGACAAAGATTCATTCCGTGGCTGGGAAAATGGGCGCCGAAACTTCATTAATAACCATTCGTCCGTTTAGATCGCCACACCATACAATTTCGGATGTTGCACTAGTCGGTGGCGGAAGTTATCCTCAACCTGGCGAAATTTCCTTGGCTCACAACGGTGTCTTATTTCTTGATGAAATGCCTGAATTCAAAAGAACAGTTTTGGAAGTGATGCGACAACCGTTAGAAGACAGAGTCGTTACCATTTCCCGAGCCAAATTCACAATAGAATATCCAGCAAGTTTTATGCTCGTCGCGAGTATGAATCCAAGTCCGAGTGGCTATTTTCCCGATGATCCCAATAACACGTCATCCACAATGGAAATGCAAAGATATATGAACAAACTTTCAGGACCGCTTCTCGATAGGATTGACATTCATATCGAAGTTTCAAAAGTGGAGTATGACCAATTAGCCGAAAAGAGAAAAGGCGAAAGCAGTGCAAGCATCAGAGCACGAGTGAATAAAGCACGAGACATTCAAAATGAACGTTATACGGATTCCGACATCAGTTACAATGCCCAAATGGGTTCCAAAGAAATGGAAAAGTATTGCGAGCTGGACGAGTATTCTCAATTATTAATCAAGGCGGCAATGCTTAAACTAAATCTTTCGGCGAGAGCTTACAGCCGAATTTTGAAAGTGGCCAGAACCATCGCTGATTTGGAAAATTCTGAAAATATCGAAGGCGATCATATCTCGGAAGCGATACAATATCGTAGTTTGGATCGGGATTTTTGGAATGTTTAAAACATTCCGCCCTCATTGGGATTCTCAAAGTAAGAATCAATCTCTAGATTACTTGATTTGGAAGCTTTCACGGCTAATTGATCACAAATCTCATTCTCAAAATGTCCTGCGTGACCTTTGATCCAATGAAACTTAGGTTGATGAAGTTGATAGAGTTTGTAGAACTCTTTCCATAGATCCGGATTTTTCACATTTTTCCAACCACGTTTGATCCAGCCGTAGATCCATTTTTGGTTGATGGCATCTGCAACATATTTGCTGTCGGTGTAGATGTGAACTTCGTTGTCAGACGTTCTCAGATTGCCGAGAGCGACGATGACAGCCATTAGTTCCATTCGGTTGTTGGTGGTTTTGCGGAAACCTTTGGAATAGGTTTTCTGATATTGTTTTTCGGGTACGCGCATTAGGATTCCGTAACCGCCAGGTCCGGGATTTCCACTGCAAGCGCCGTCTGTGTAGATTTCGACTTTTAAACTCAAAGTAAAATTAGATTTAAACTCAATATTTTATTTTTTTTGAAAAAATGCTTGAAAGTTATTTTAATAAATGAAATTGAAGAAGATATTAGCTTCGAAATATTCTTTTAGATTAGAAAACTCAAAACAATGATGTTGAATTTTAAAAAGTTACCTAATTGGTTTGATGATATATAGATTGTTTTCCATTGCAAAAGTGTAACTAGAACTCTCAAATAATTGAAAATCAAAATTTTTATTAGAAAAAAACACATAAGGCCAACCAATTTTTCTAAAAGTTTTTTTGTGATTTTGTACGCTTTCGCCTTTCATATTCCAAAATATTTTGTCTTCAGCACGATCTTCAAAAAGTGTTACGGGCATTTTAAACTTTAGCGTATCATTTTTTATATAAAGATGACAAAAAAAATCTGCTTCCAAAGTTAGAACTCTCTCCGATCCTGATTGCATAGCACCGTAAGGAGCATCGAATGAACCGTATTTTATTTTATTTTCATAAATTGGTGATATATTAGTTGGCTTTTGATAATCTTCCTTCAGATGCTCAACTCCTAAGTCGCGCTCCAGATCTGACAATCCAAGATCGGTAAAAAACTGGTGCCATTTGTTATCTGAAAAATAAATCAAAACATTTCTGGAATTGGAAACATCTGTGGTTTTGTAATAATATTTGGAGTGGTTTTTGATTTTTTCCAATAGTATATTTTCTTGGCTTCTGCTCCAGCTTTTGTCTTTGTTTTGAATGATAAAAGGCTTTCGGATGGTGTCATTGTCGCCAATCCAAGAGTTATAATATGCTTTTGTCGGATTGATAAAATAGTTTCCTATGATAATTTCATTATCATTGAATTTTCCAATTTTGGTGTAGGAAGAAACAACATCGCCCCTTTTATTTAATTTATAAAAAATTCTTGACGCCAGAGATTGATCCGATGAATAATCCTCGGACTGCTTATAAGTTATAATAATCAAATTATTTTCAGGACTTATAAACCTATCTATCGCAAAATCACTTTTCATAAATGGCTTCACAATATAGTTTCCAAAAGTAAATGGCTTATTGGTTTCTAAAGAATGATAATTTTGATATTCTTCTGGAATACTTTTATTAATAAAAATATTTTTAATGAAAAAATCGCCAAAGCTGGAAAATCCTATAATAATTGTAAGCACAGCTATTCCGAAAAAAAAGTAGACCAACTTCTGGTAGGTCTTAAAAATTAAGAATAGCAAACAAAAGATGAAGGACAAAACGAAAACTAAGGGAATTCCTATGGTAATTGCAAAAAACCAGCTGTTGGCATTTGAATCCGAAACAAGTATTGGAATAAAAACCAAACAAGCCACAAAAGCGAAAATCGCCGAGATCAGAACTTTTTTTTTGATATTGATCTCTTTGCTTTGAGTTGCAGACATTTTTTTTGGCTTAAATAAAATAATTATCTAGAAAGGCATATCATCCTCATCATCATTCATCGCAGAGCCAGAAACCTGATTGTTACTAGGAAGTCCAAATGCAGAATGCGGATCGCTCGTGATGGTAATTCTATCAAACCCAGAAGGTTCATCTTTTTGTCCAAAGTTTGATGGCGTGTATTCGTAATTGGTCCCAAGATCGGCAAACTTACCAATGTTCTTGTGGAAAGCCAATCGTACATCTGCAGTCGCACCATTTCTGTGTTTTGCAATGATAATCTCCGCTTGATTTTCTGTGCTGGATTCTGCACCTTCTTCGTCATTATCCCAAACCGCAATTTTATAATATTCCGGTCGGAAGATGAACGAAACAATATCCGCATCCTGCTCGATAGCTCCGGATTCACGGAGGTCGGAAAGCATCGGTCTTTTTCCTGGGCGTGTTTCGACACTTCTGGAAAGCTGTGAAAGTGCAATTACGGGAACGTTCAATTCTTTTGCAATCGCTTTTAGAGATCGGGAGATCATTGCGATTTCCTGCTCACGGTTTCCTGCGCCTTTTCCAGAACTTGCTGTCATTAGCTGAAGGTAATCTACCATAATGATCTTCACACCGTGTTGCATTACCAATCGTCGGCATTTTGCACGGAAATCGAATATGGAAAGTGACGGCGTTTCGTCAATATAAAGTGGCGCATTTTCCAATGCAGAAACATTGGTGAACAATCTTTGCCACTCTTCGTCCGCCATTTGTCCTTTTCTCAATTTCTCTGATGAAATTCCGGTTTCGGAAGAAATCATCCTTGTAATCAATTGAACCGAAGCCATCTCCAGAGAGAACAATGCCATTGGAATATTATGATCGACACATATATTTCTTGCCATCGATAGGATGAAAGCCGTTTTTCCCATCGCTGGTCTAGCGGCGATGATGATAAGGTCGGAATTTTGCCAACCTCCGGTTTCTTTGTCCAAAGCGGTAAATCCAGATGGAACTCCAGACAATCCTTCTTTATCTTTTAGCGATTTAATTTTTTCAATCGCTTCTTTTACCAAAGAATTGGCTGTATCAAAACCTTTTTTGATGGTTCCGTTTGTGATTTCGAAGAATGATTGTTCAGCTTTGTCCAACAATTCGAAAACGTCGGTGGTTTCTTTGTAAGAGCTATCAATCACATTGGCAGAAACATTAATCAAAGATCTTAAAATAAATTTTTCCAAGATCACACGCACGTGATATTCGATATGCGCAGATGAACTCACGCCCATCGTCAAGTCAATAATATAATGATCGCCACCGGCAAGACTTAGTTTTTCATTCTTTTTAAGATCCTGAATCACCGTCATCAAATCGATAGGAGAGTTGCTCTCGTACAGCTTCAAGATCGAACCAAAGATAGTCTGATGTCTTGGATCGTAGAAAACATCGGGCGTTAATAAATCTATGGAATGATCGAGACCTTTCCTATCAATCAAAAAAGTTCCGATGACGATTTTCTCAAAATCCAATGCGTTGGGTGGCATTTTGCCATCCGAAATAGAGAGTTCCTTTGCAAAATTACCGTGAATCAAACTCGATAATGTATCCTTCTGTGCCATTCTACAAAGATAGAATTTTTAAGTTTTTTTTTGATTATAGTTTTGAGCAAACAATCCACAAATAATTGTTAGTAAATCAAAAAAATAGGATTAATTGTAACAATTTGAGAAATCTGCGGACTTACTAGATAAGCTTTTGTGTTGGTAAAGCTTTTTATATCTTTAACAAAAACTTCACTATAATGTATTTGAAACTACTACAGCTCGAGCTCAAAAACTTTATTAGGAATCCACAATTTGGCGCCAATCTGGCAATGAAAATCCTTGCGGCATTTGGAATGGCATATTTCAGTTTGATGTTTGTGGGAATGCCTTTTCTCCTCTATTACTACGCAAAACAGAAAATGCACGTAGATCCGCTCACGCTTTTCTGCAAGTTTTTTGTTTACTATTGGGCATTTGATTTGGTCGTTCGTTATTTTATGCAACAAATGCCGACTCAGAATATCAAACCGTTTCTCACAACTGGACTCACGAAGAAAATTTTGGTAAAATACACAATTATAAAAACAATTTTCAATTTTTTCAATTGGGGGAATCTTTTGTTTTTGCTTCCATTTGCTGGACTTTTGATTTTTGATGGTGGCTATCCTGTGATTTCTGTGTTGATGTTCCTTGTTGGGATTCAGGCGATATTTTATTTCAATAATTTTCTTAATATTTTACTGAACGGAAAAGATGCTGTGGTTTATGCTGTTTTCGGGATAATGATTAGTTTAGGATTATTAGAGTATTTCAAAATCATTCAGCTTTCCGCCGTTTCTCAGGTTTTGTTTTATAGTTTCTACGATATTCCTGGTGTTTTCCTCATTCCTGTATTTATGGCTTTGGGAACGATGTATTTGTGTTATCGATTCATCTTCGACAATTTCTATCTCGACAAAGGCCTCGAACTCAAAAAAGCGGAGGGAAAAACCGAAAACATCGAGTTTCTAAACCGTTACGGTGCAATGGGAACTTTTATTAATAATGACATTCGACTTTTGAAAAGAAGCAAAGCGGCGAAGTCAGCTGTAGTTGCAAGTTTCCTATTCTTGTTTTATGGATTGTTGGTTTTTACGAAAGGCTATGAAAATTCGTTTATGCAATTATTTACAGGGATTTTCGTCACAGGTGGATTTATGTTTATGTTCGGACAGCGCGTTCCAAGTTGGGACAGTTCTTATTATCCATTGATGATGACGCAAAATGTGCCTTACAAAGAATATCTGAAAGGAAAATGGGCGATGATTGTGATTGCAATTTTTGTATCTATCATTCTTGGTTTGGCTTATGTTTTTGTAAGTTGGGAATTCTATCTCACCGTTCTGGGTGCAGGTTTGTACAATTTGGGCGTGAATTCTTACATCACTTTGATGGCTGGCGCATTCAACAAAAAACCAATTGATTTGGATACCAATGCAAAATCTTTCGGTGGCGGGAATAATTTCAATATGAAAACAATGTTGCTCTTGATTCCACAATTGCTTTTACCAATGGCAGTTTTTGCGGTTGTAAAATATTTTCTCGGGATTTATCCTGCAGTTGCAAGTCTTGGTTTATTAGGAATCATAGGATTTTTATTGAGAGATAAAATCTTCGACAGCATTGTGAAAATCTACAAAACTCAAAAATATTCTACATTAGAATCATTTAAAAAAGGCTAATTCATTCAGATTCAAAATTCTAATCTAATAAATAAAAAATTATGATCAGCATTCAAAATATATCCAAATCTTACGGCGCAAAGCAAGTCCTTAATATAGAAAATCTCGAAATTCCAAAAGGCGAAACTTTCGGATTGGTCGGAAATAACGGTGCGGGAAAAACCACACTTTTCAGCGTTTTGCTGGATTTGATAGAAGCGAGCACCGGTTTTATTTCCATCGACGGCATCAAAGTCAACGAGTCCGAAGCGTGGAAAACCAAAGTTTCTGCTTTTATAGATGATACTTTTTTGATTGGTTATCTCACGCCGGAGGAATATTTTTATTTTATCGGAGAACTCAGAGGTCAAAACAAAAATGCGGTCGATGAGTTTCTAAAGCAGTTTTCAGATTTTTTCAACGGCGAAATCCTGAATGCAAAAAAATACATCCGCGACCTTTCCAAAGGAAATATGAAAAAAGTCGGAATCGTTGGCGCATTGATTGGAACGCCGGAAATCATCGTTCTGGATGAGCCTTTCGCCAATCTTGACCCATCAACTCAAATCAAATTAAAAAATCTGATTCGCGATTGGTCAAAAAATTTAGATTCAACATTTTTGATATCCAGCCACGATTTGGCGCACACAACAGAAGTTTGCGAAAGAATTGTGGTCATCAACAAAGGCGAATTGGTGAGAGATATTCAAACTTCTCCAGAAACTTTGCGAGATTTGGAGCAATATTTTGCAGACCAAGTTTCTGTTATTTAGAATTTAGTTTTAATTAATACGTTTATTTGATTTTAATCCACAATGAAATTGACAAAAAAGACTTTTACTTTGTTTTCGATTTTTATAGTGTCTATTATTTTATATTTTAATTACAGAAAATATTCGTTAGATAAAGAAGTTTATCATTCTGAAATAAATGGACATATTAAATCAATTAGACAAGTTGGGAGAGGAGATGGCTATATTCAGTTAAAGTTAAAAAATGAAAATAACTTTCATCCAGAAGCAATAATTTATTTAGGAAGTAATAATAAAAATGAAATTAAAGAAGGAGATTCTATTTCTAAAAGAAAAAATTCATATCACTTTCTATTATTCAAAATTAACAACCAACATTTCAAATATTATAAAACTTTTTCTTCTAAGCCAGAATGAAATTAATTGAAAAATGAAAGCCCCAGAATTTCTGAGGCTTTTGTTTTAATGTGAAGAAACTGCTTTGAGCCCAACGATGGAAGCAATTAATGTGAATATAAAAAACAATCGCCAGAAAGTTGCAGGCTCTTTGAAAATGAAAATCCCAACCAAAACAGTTCCCACAGCGCCAATTCCCGTCCAAACTGCGTAAGCCGTTCCCAGCGGAAGTGTCTGTGTTGCTTTAATTAATAGAAGCATACTTGCTACGAGAGATATTGCAAATCCGCTGTACCAAAGGTAAGACTCTGTGCCCGATGTTTCTTTGGCTTTTCCCAAACAAGATGTGAATCCAACTTCAAAAAGTCCTCCAAGAATTAAAAAAATCCAGTTCATTATTTATCAATTTTAATGGCGCAAAGTTCCGAATTCGAGGCGTTTAACTTTTATACAAATGTTAAAAAATCAATTAAATGTCACTTCGGATTCTACTCAGACTAACTTGCGTGATTCCCAAATAAGA
>JAGNPP010000211.1 GCA_017989575.1 Chryseobacterium sp. | reverse complement strand
GTTTACGACTTTAAAAAAACTGAGGTAATATTTTTTTTAGAATTAATATTAAATCTAATTTTGAGACATGAACGGCAGAAATTTGTTACTCCCAGATTACTTTCTTTTCGGAGGGATTTTTGCTCTTTTTCTTCTGATTATGCTTTGTTTTTTTCTTTACGGAAAATTCAAATCTGCAAAGACAAAAAACCAAATCCTCGAGGACAATTACAAATCTCTGGAACTTAAATTGGACAACGTTCGGCTAGAGCACATCGAGACAAAACTCAATCCTCACCTTTTCAAAAACATTCTCAATTCGGTTCAGTCGCACGCTTATCAGACTTACATTTCGTTGGATAAATTGGCGAATATTCTGGATTATATTTTATACGAAAGTAGCAACAAATACGTGAGTCCAAAGGAAGAATTAGACTTCACGATGAGTTTGATTGACATTAATAAAATCAAAATCAATCCACTTTTTGACCTTAGAATCAGAACAAAAATCGACAAAGAAGATTCAATCTATTCAGAAAAAATATTCGCACCGTTGATTTCGGTAGATTTGATTGAGAATGCTTTCAAACATACAGATTTTCTTGCTCAGGATTCTTTTATTTCAATTAATTTAATCTTGGAAAATCGCCATTTTGAAATGAAAGTCAGCAACAAGATTTCCGAAAAAATACCTATGGAAAAAGAAAACAGCGGTTTCGGAAGCGGATCTTTTGACCAAAGGTTGAAGATGATTTACAAATCTCATTACAAGCTAACGAAAAGCATTAATAACGATATTTATACCGCTCATTTAAAAATAAATCTGGGAGAATTCTATGATAAAATGCGTTATACTAGATGATGAATTACTGGCAATCAGCTACTTAAAATTGCTTTGCGGTGAGTTGAATGTAGAAGTTGTAAAAGCCTTCAACAATCCGAAAGTCTTTCTTCAAGAAATCGACAACATTGATTGCGAGTTTTGCATTCTCGACATCGAAATGCCAGGAACGAACGGACTTCAAGTTGCTGAACTTATCAAGAATAAAAAAATCATTTTCACAACAGCGTACAAAGAATACGCGGCCGAAGCTTTTGACTTGGATGTTGTGGATTATGTCCGAAAACCAATCAAGAAAGAGCGATTACAACAAGCTTTTGAAAAGGTCGAAAAACTCATCAGCGAGCAACAGAAAAACAACTTTTTCGAATGGAACACGAATCTTGGAAAAACCGTGATTTTCACCAACGAAATAGTTTACATCAAAACCTCCGAAATCGATAGCCGAGACAAAGACATCAAACTAAAAAACAATTCTGAGTTGATTCTTAAAAATCTAAGCTTTAAGCATTTATCTGAATTATTACCTCAGAAATATTTTGTTCAAATTAATAAAAAAGAAATGATCAACGTGCAACACGTTAAGATTTTTTCATCTTCCGAGATTATTTTGGACACAATTTCCACCGACGGAAATCCTTTGAAACTAAGTGTAAGCGACGTTTTCAAAGACCAGGTTTCTGAGAAATTGATGAGGAAAAATTAGATTTCTATAAGAATTAAATCTAACTCTATTACTTTGGAAAATCCCCTATCTGCCGTAACCAAAGGTATTCCGTAAACTAACGATGTTGCTGCAATAATCGCATCCGGTAATTTGACATTATATTTTCTTCTTAGCTCGATGGTCTTTTCTTTTATTTTTGAATTCCATTCGATATTGAAACAATCTTTAATCAAATCTTTCAATTTACTTTCCTCAGATTCGTTAATATTCTTAAAACCCAACAGCTCAACTTCAGAGATAAATGAAATCCCGAAATTATATTCCAGAAAAGAAGCTACCAAATCATTTCCCTCGTGGACATAAATTAAAAAATTTGTGTCTGCGATGAAATCAATCTTCATTTTCTCTAATTGCTGTTTGATATTTCAACCCGTCAATATTTCTTTTCAATTTTCCAAAATGCTTTGTCAAATTTCCTTTGGAAGGACTTTTTTTCAGCTTTTCTTTTAAGATTTTAGAAATATTATCAGAATTTGATTTGTCTATAATTACCGTCATCTTAATATTTTATATTCAAATTTACAAAATATAATTTTGAAAACTAAAAATCATTTTACCAAAAAATCCATATTCAATTTCAGTACAGAATTCAGTCGTTTTATTACATTTCTGAGTCAGACCTATTTTTCGTGTTCAAAATCTTTACATCTTTACATCTTCAAATCAGGTAAAATTTAGATTAATGATTATGGCAAAGTACAGGAATATTATTTTTTACGTCTTTACGATTCTCTTTTTCTCAGCGCTGATGTATTGGTTTTTTATCGAAGGCAAAACATTGGAAATTGGAGAAAATATTCCACCAACCAAAGCTACAGGCGCGACAATGTGGGAAAATTTCACAGATTCATTTCTAGATAATCTTCATCATCCGTTAGCTCTTCTTTTGGCTCAGATCGTGACAATTATTCTGGTCGCGAAACTTTTCGGATGGATTTGCGTGAAACTGAAACAGCCATCTGTAATCGGCGAAATGATTGCGGGAATCGTCTTGGGACCATCTTTGGTTGGACTATATTTTCCAGAATTTTCGGCATTTATGTTTCCGAAAGAATCCTTACCCAACTTGCAATTTTTAAGTCAAATTGGATTGATACTTTTTATGTACATCGTCGGGATGGAATTAGATCTAAGTGTTTTAAGAAAAAAAGCTCACGATGCAGTAGTCATCAGCCACGCCAGTATTATTTTCCCGTTCGCTTTGGGCGTTGGACTCTCCTATTTCATTTATAAGGAATTTGCGCCACCAGGAATTCAGTTTAGTTCTTTCGCATTGTTTATCGCAATCGCAATGAGTATCACGGCTTTTCCGGTTTTGGCAAGAATTGTTCAGGAGCGAAATCTTCACAAAACAAAAATCGGAACCATCGTCATCACTTGTGCGGCGGCGGATGACATCACAGCTTGGTGTATTTTGGCGGCGGTAATTGCTGTCGTAAAAGCAGGATCATTCTCAGGATCGCTTTTTGTGATTTTAATGGCGATTTTTTACGTTTTCTTGATGATCAAATTGGTAAGACCATTCTTGACCAGAATTGCTGAATCTCAAAAAGGGAAAGGTTTCATTAATAAAGCTTTGGTAGCCGTATTTTTCTTGGTATTAATTATCTCATCTTATGCAACGGAAGTAATCGGAATCCACGCACTTTTCGGCGCATTTATGGCTGGAGCGATAATGCCTGAAAATGTAAAATTCCGTAATCTTTTTATAGAGAAAGTTGAGGACGTTGCATTGGTTTTATTACTGCCACTTTTCTTCGTTTTCACGGGACTTAGGACGCAAATTGGTTTGTTGAATGATCCGCATCTTTGGAAAATCGGTGGATTTATTATTTTGACAGCAGTGATTGGAAAATTTGTAGGAAGTGCGCTGACAGCCAAGTTCCTGCGGATCAGTTGGAAAGATAGTCTCACGATTGGCGCATTGATGAATACGAGAGGACTAACGGAATTGATTGTCCTAAATATCGGTTACGACTTAGGCGTTTTGGGTCCAGAATTATTTGCAATGCTTGTGATAATGGCACTTTTCACTACTTTTATGACGGGACCAAGTTTAGATTTGATCAATTATCTTTTCAAAGGAAAAAAATCGATGTTGGAAGAAGATCAAACTGAAAATGATGAGAAATACAAACTTCTAATTTCTTTCGAAACGCCTGATTCCGGACAAACTTTGCTGAAATTTGCTGATAATTTGACGAACAAAATGAATGGCAAAAAAAGCATCACAGCGGTGAATATTGCACCAGTTGATGAACTTCACGCCTTTGATATCGAGAATTATGAAAAAGAACTTTTCGAAAACGTCATCGAAACTTCGAATGAATTAAAACTTGAAGTTACCACACTTTTCAAAGCTTCCACAGATATTGAAAATGATTTGATCAGCATCACCAACAAAGGCAATTACGATTTGCTTTTGATAATGCTTGGAAAATCGATCTACGAAGGAAGCTTGCTTGGAAAACTGCTTGGATTCACGACGAAAATCATCAATCCAGAAAAATTATTGAATACTGTAAAAGGGAAATCTTATATTTTCAACGCGTCGCCTTTCGATGATTTTACGTTGAGTATTATGGACAAAACCAATATTCCCGTTGGAATTATGGTGGACAAAAAATTTGAAAGTGCAGACAAGATCTTCATTCCTATTTTTGATTTGAACGATTTTTATTTGGTAGAATATGCAAAGCGACTCATCAACAACAATGATTCTCAGGTCATTATTTTGGACGCGGCCGGACAAATCCGCAAGAATACCGAAATCCGTGAACTGATAAGAAACATCGAGCATATCGCACCAAATCACATCACGCTTTACAACGAAAAAATGATTGAAAAAGATTTCCTTCAATCTCAAGATTTGATGCTCATCAGCAGTAAAAGTTGGCGCAATTTAATAGACTCAAAAAGTCTTTGGTTGTCGGATATTCCTTCGACTTTGATTATTTCAAATCCATAAGTTAAAAACCACATAGACACATAGAATTATTGATATTAAAAAGTTCAAATCGCTATTTCATCTTAATAAAGACTTTACAAACTATGTGTCTATGTGGTAAAATTTCAAAGTTGTAGTTTGAAGTTTTAAAATTTCGAAAATTAATGTTTATCTTCGTTCTGTGAGAACAATAAACACGATATATTATTACGCAATTTTGACCCTCAGAAAGGATTAGGATTCGTATGTACCCATATCAAAACCTCGTCCTATTGACGGGGTTTTTTGTTTTAAAAAAATTAATTATTATGAAGATTAGCATCATAGGAACTGGATTGATCGGCGGATCGATTGCTCTGAAA
>JAGNPP010000210.1 GCA_017989575.1 Chryseobacterium sp. | reverse complement strand
GTGTGATTTTGATGCCATCTTACGTCAATATCGGAGCTTATGTAGATTCCGGGACTATGGTAGATACTTGGGCTACGGTTGGAAGTTGTGCACAAATTGGTAAGAACGTTCACCTGAGCGGTGGTGTAGGAATTGGCGGTGTTTTAGAACCTTTGCAAGCGGCGCCGGTTATCATTGAAGATGATGCGTTCATCGGATCACGTTGTATCGTGGTAGAAGGTGTTCGAGTTGGTAAAGAAGCTGTTCTTGGAGCGAATGTTTGTTTGACGATGTCTACCAAAATTATTGATGTTACAGGACCAGAGCCAATTGAAACAAAAGGTTATGTTCCAGAACGTTCTGTTGTAATTCCAGGAAGTTATACCAAGAAATTTCCTTCAGGAGAATATCAGGTTCCTTGTGCATTAATCATCGGAAAAAGAAAAGAATCTACAGATAAAAAAACCTCTCTTAACGACGCTTTGAGAGAAAATAATGTAGCAGTCTAAAAAAAACTAAAAACTAATAACCAAGGTTTCGCCTTAACATTTTTTTCTAAAATGGCCATTCCAAAACAAATATTTCAGACTTTCAAAACCAAAAAATTACCTTGGATTACCAGGTTTCATATTTGGAATATGAAAAGAAGAAATCCGGATTACACCTATCAATTGTTTGATGATCAGGAGGTAAGGCAATTTTTGGAGCAGGAATATTCTCCAAAATATCTGAAAGCTTATGATAGATTGACAATTGGCGCCGCAAAAGCAGATTTTTTCAGATATGCAATTCTCTATAAAAAAGGTGGTGTGTATCTGGATGTTGACAGCGGGATGACAAAACCCCTGAAATATCTCATAAAACCAGAAGATTCTGCAATTTTGAGCGTAGAGAGACATCCTCATTTTTTTGTGCAATGGGCTTTGATTTCGGAAGAAGGTCATCCTTTCCTTAAGAAAACTTTGGAGATGATTGTGGATAATATTGAGAAGCATACTTTTCCGCACGATGTACATCAAACCACTGGTCCTGCCGCTTACACCATTGCTGTCAATAAGTGTTTGGAGGAAAATCCAAATATCCCATACAGGCTTTTTGATGGTGTAGAATACAGAGGCTTTTTGAAGTTCAAATACAAATTAGGGAAATTTTTTCTTTATGAGAAAAAGTCCGAACATTGGAAGAAAAAACAACAAACAATTGATATTATCAGGCCAGAATAAATACTTATGAAAATCGCTTACGACGCCAAACGTATTTTTTCCAGCGTGTCCGGATTAGGAAACTATTCCCGGGATTTGGTGCGGATTCTTTCGAAGGTTTTTCCAGAAAATCAATATATTCTCATCAGTAAAAAGACGTCGGAAAAAGGAAAATCAATTTTAGAATTACCAAATGTTTCGCACGTCAAAACATCCAAAGGAACTTTGTCCCGACAATTCAAAATGGGGATGGATGCACAGAATCTAGGTGCTGATATCTTCCACGGATTGTCTGGCGAATTGCCGTTGAAATGGAACAAAAAACCTATCAAAAAAGTAGTTACGATTCACGATTTGATCTTCGAAAGGTTTCCAGAATATTACACTTGGCTGGATCGCAGAATTCATTTTTGGAAATTCAAAAAAGCGGCGGTTGCGGCTGATAAAATTATTGCGATTTCTGAGCAAACTAAGCTTGATATTATTCATTATCTGAAAGTTCCGGAAAGTAAGATTGAAGTGGTTTATCAAGGTTGCCACGCAAGTTTCAAGGAGAAGCAGTCGCAGGAAATTCTTGATCAAATCAAAGAAAAATTCAATCTTCCTGAGAAATTTCTTCTCAATGTTGGAACGATTGAACCTCGGAAAAACCTTTTGAATGTCGTTAAAGCTTTGAAAGATTCTAAGATTCCATTGGTCGTGGTGGGAACCAAAAAGCCTAAATATTTCAAATTAATAGAAAAGGAAATCAGAAAAGGCAAGGTTGAAGTCCACTTTTTACAAGGAGTTTCGATGGAGGAACTATCTGCTATTTACAAAATTGCCGAAATTTTCATTTATCCAAGTTTTTTCGAAGGTTTTGGGATTCCCGTGATCGAGTCTTTGTATTCCGAAACAGTTGTGATTACAAGCAATACGAGTTGTCTTCCGGAAGCTGGCGGACCAGATTCAGTGTACATTGATCCGAAAAATGTGGCTGACATCAGAGCAAAAATTATTTTCCTTTGGAGCAATGAACCTGAAAGAAAACGCCGCGCTGAAAAAGGTTTGGAGTTTGTTCAGAAATTCAATGATGACGTGATTGCGAGAGATGTGATGAAGGTTTACGAAAGTTTATTTTAATGGAAATCTAATTTTAGATAGGTTTCGAGAACCTCAGCCTGACAAAACCATCAACTGACAATCTTCATCCAACAATTAATAATTCCTTTCACCAAAAATCGCTGATCCAACTCTCACAGAATTTGAGCCACATTCAATCGCCAAAGGAAAATCGCCACTCATTCCCATTGATAGCGTTTCCAATGGTTTTAAGTGCGAAAGCTCATCAAAAAGTTGTTTCAAAATGCCGAATTCTTCACGGATTTGAGATTCATTTTCGACGAAACTTGCCATTCCCATCAAGCCTTTGATCTCAATGTTTGGATAGTTTTCATCTAAATATTTATTGAAAATGTCTTTCGCTTCGTCAACTGTTAATCCAAATTTTGTCTCTTCTTTTGCGATTTTAACTTGAAGCAAAACATTGATTTTTCTTTCGTTCTTCAAAGCTTCTTTATCAATTTCTTTCAAAAGTTTTTCGCTGTCAACACTTTCTATCATTGATATAAAACCTGCAATAAATTTCACTTTGTTGGTTTGAAGGTGTCCTATCAAATGCCACTCAATATCATCAGGAAGAACAGGCTGTTTCTCCAACAATTCCTGAACCTTATTTTCGCCAAACGCTCTTTGCCCCAAATCATAAACATCTTTGATTTTCTCAGCCGGATTGGTTTTGGAAACCGTAACAAGTTTTACATTTTCGGAAAGTTGGGAAAGGATATTTTGATAATTTGATTGTACTGACATTGATTTGGATTTTAAAATCTGATGCAAAAATAAGGATTAATTAACTTGTGTAAAATGAATTAAAAATTGGTAAATTTAATTTTAAATTGAAAATCAATGATAACTAGAATACTCATTTTTGCATTAACAATATTATTGCTTACTGGTTGTAAAAGTCCTAAAGAAAAAATGACAGATGTCGTGCTTTATCAGGACAGTATAGGTTACTGGAATTATGAATGGCCAAGAGAAGGAGCGGAATATTATGGATTTACTTTTAAATTTATGAAGAAAAGTAAACTGCAAAAGCTTTCCTATAGTAAGATTAAAAATAAAAGATGGATTTGGAACGATTATCCATATGATGAATCAATTTACAGATGGGGCGTTGCAGATGATTCAATTTTTACTTTTATGAATTACAACTCCAAAATAAAAATAACTAAATACAATAGCGACACAATTTGGCTTGATGATAAAGAAAGAAACAGGAAAATGCTTTTGATAAAAGTGAAAGGAGATTTAAATATCGAGAAACCTGTTGAACTAAAAGCTGTTGAAGGAAATACAGGAAAAGAAATTGAACCATTGGATATTTAATGCATTATATTATTTGAAATAGAATTATGCTGAAAATCAGTTCCGAAATTCGTCTAAAATTCGTAAATTTGAGGAAATTTTTATTCGAATAATAATCAAAAATATATGAGTCAATTTGATGTAACCGTTATCGGTTCTGGTCCTGGTGGATATGTCGCGGCAATCCGTGCTGCCCAATTGGGTTTCAAAACAGCAATTATTGAAAAATATTCAACCTTAGGCGGAACTTGTCTTAACGTTGGATGTATTCCTTCAAAAGCTTTGCTTGATAGTTCTGAACATTTCGAAAAAGCAAAACACGACTTTGCAAATCACGGGATCATCATCAATGAGCCGACTGCTGATATCGCAAGAATGATTGCCCGCAAAAACGAAGTGGTGGATCAAACCACAAAGGGAATCAACTTTTTGATGGACAAAAATAAGATCACGGTTTTTGAAGGTCTTGGAAGTTTCGAATCTGCAACCCAGATCAAAGTTTCCAAAAACGACGGTTCTTCTGAAATGATCGAATCAAAATATACGATCATCGCAACTGGTTCCAAACCATCTAGCTTGCCTTTTATAAACCTTGATAAAGAAAGAATCATCACTTCTACTGAAGCTTTGAATCTTAAAGAAATTCCTAAACACTTGGTTGTAATCGGAGGTGGCGTTATCGGTCTTGAGCTTGGTTCTGTTTATTTGAGACTGGGTTCTCAAGTAACTGTGGTTGAGTTTATGGATAAAATCATTCCTGGAATGGACGGAAGCTTGTCTAAAGAATTGCAAAAAGTTCTTAGAAAACAAGGGATGAAATTCGAACTTTCTACAGCTGTTTCTGCAGTTGAGAGAAATGGAGATTCTGTGAAGGTAACTGCTAAAAACAAGAAAGGTGAAGAAGTAACTTACGAAAGTGATTACGTTCTGGTTTCTGTAGGGAGAAGACCTTACACAGACGGACTTGGATTGGAAAAAGCGGGTGTAGAATTGGACGAAAGAGGAAGAGTGAAAACCAACGATCATTTGCAGACGAATGTTTCTAACATTTATGCAATTGGTGACGTTATCAAAGGTGCGATGTTGGCTCATAAAGCGGAAGAGGAAGGAACTTTGGTTGCTGAGATCTTGGCTGGACAAAAACCTCACATTAATTATAACTTGATTCCTGGCGTTGTTTACACTTGGCCGGAAGTTGCTGGCGTTGGTAAAACCGAGGAGCAATTGAAAGAAGAAGGTGTGGCTTACAAAGTGGGAAGTTTCCCAATGAGAGCTCTTGGAAGAAGCCGTGCAAGTG
>JAGNPP010000209.1 GCA_017989575.1 Chryseobacterium sp. | reverse complement strand
TCACAATGCTGATCAATATGCAGGAAAGTTTTACATAAAAAGGATAGGTTTGATTCATATAATTTGGTACTAGAAGTTAGATTTTAGAGGTTAGAAGTTAGACTAATTTCTCACATCTAACCTCTAACTTCTTTTTATTGATTTATTTCCCAATCAGAAAAACGGTGGGAATCTTATGCAATTCTGGTTTGTTTTTTTTCCAATCGTTGATGTTTTTTGTTTGGATGAATTCGTTCTCGGGATCGTTGATGTTTGAAGCGATGCAGAGTTTTGTATTCGGATTAAGGAACTTAGTCAAATCTTCGAAAAGTGGATTATTTCGGTAAGGCGTTTCCATAAAGATCTGCGTAAATCCAGTTTTCTCAACCAAACTTTCTAATTGTTGAATTTCCTTTTTCTTCTTGTCTTTTTCAATCGCCAAATAACCGTTGAATGAAAACTGCTGACCGTTGAAACCACTAGCAATCAAAGCCAAAACGAAAGAACTCGGTCCATTGATTGGAATGACTTTCACATTATTTTTATGCGACCAACCAACGATGATATTTCCCGGATCGCCAA
Organism: Chryseobacterium sp.; assembly: GCA_017989575.1. Lineage (GTDB taxonomy): Bacteria > Bacteroidota > Bacteroidia > Flavobacteriales > Weeksellaceae > Epilithonimonas. The sequence continues at coordinate 4,375 of JAGNPP010000209.1, read as the reverse complement.
TGCAAGGCAAACCCGCTTCTGACAACAATCCGAAATCTACGCCTTCTTTCATCAGTTTTTGCGCTTCTTTCAAATCGGCTGTTTCGGAATATTTGTCGAGGAGGAATAATTTCAATTCTGGTTGTTTCTTTTCCTGTGCAAAAAACTTGATGACTTTCCTTGCCGTCTTTTCATTCTCCACAAAATAATGATCGACATTCATAATGATGTCTTTGATCGTTGGCGCAAAATAATCGATTGGCGAATTCTCGGAAAGGTAAGCTGGTAAAAGGTAGAGCATTTTTGTTGTGTTGATGAAAAATTTTTAAGTAAAATAATTTGTTATTCTTAGTAATTATCAGAAATTTATTTCAAATTAATTTATTGATTTCAATTTGTTTCTCAAGTTGAGTTCCCCAGAATTCAAATCGTTTATAGAAATCAATCAATTCTTTTAAATTGCTTGGTTCTTCGAATTTGGGCAATACATAATTAGAAAAATCATTAAAGAATGAAATCATAAAATCATCTAAATCGGTTTCAGATTTAATTTCATATCCTAGATTGCTTCCAAACCTTCTATTTTTACTATCTGGTAAAAAAGCTACATCGCCCAAATGAGTTACACAATCAAAATGAGTAACTTTCTTTAAAGTTCTATCCTTCAAAGTTGCTTTTAATGCAATACCTAAATTAAATATGAAATCAATTTTATCTTTACTATTCCAAGAAAAATTCTGAAGATTAATCACATTATAAAAATCTCCACGGTCTTTCCACCAAGTTTGGTTTGAATTTTTATAGTCTCTACTTTTCAAAAAAGGTTTCAAATGTAATTTTATAAATTTAGTTTGTTTTTCTTTAGCATTCATTTTTAATAATTATCCTAACAATCACAAATTTAGTTCAAAACTTCTTTTAATCGGTCTTTGTCGAGGCGATTTTCCCAATTGGAAACCACAACCGTGGCAACTGCATTTCCAATGACATTGGTCAACGCGCGACATTCGGACATAAATTTGTCGATGCCGAGAATCAAGGTCATTCCTGCAATCGGCACTTCTGGAACGACCGCCAAAGTCGCTGCCAACGTGATAAATCCTGCGCCAGAAACGCCCGCCGTACCTTTAGAACTCAACATCGCGACCAAAAGCAAACCGAGCTGATGCTCCAAACTCAAATCGATATTGCAAGCCTGAGCGATGAAGAGCGCAGCCAATGTCATATAAATATTGGTGCCATCGAGGTTGAAGGAATAGCCAGTCGGAACAACCAAACCGACAACGCCTTTTTCGCAACCTGCATTTTCGAGTTTTTTCATCAATCCCGGAAGCGCAGGTTCTGATGAACTTGTGCCGAGAACCAAGAGAATTTCGTCCTTCAAATATCTTAGGAATTTGAAAATATTGAATCCGTTGTACCAAGCGACACTTCCCAAAATCAAAACGACAAACAGCGCAGAAGTGACGTAAAATGTGCCGACGAGCATCGCCAGATTTTTCAAAGATTCCAAACCATATTTCCCAATCGTAAAAGCCATTGCTCCGAAAGCACCGATTGGAGCGAGTTTCATTAAGATTTCTACAATTTTGAAAATCGGAATGGTCAAGGTTTGAAGAAAATCGTAAACAGGATAACTCTTCTCAGAAGTGATCGCCAAAGCAACGCCGAACAAAATTGCGACCAGCAAAACCTGCAGAATATTGTCGCCCGTCAACGGACTGAACAAAGTTTCTGGAATGATGTTGAAGACAAAACTCACCATCGAATTGTCGTGTGCTGCTTTGACATATTTCTCGATCTCTGCTCCGTTCAAGGTATTTGGATTGATGTTAAGTCCTTTTCCTGGCTCGACTACATTACTGACAATCAAACCAATGATCAACGCTAAAGTTGAAAATGCAAAAAAATAGATGAAAGCTTTTCCTGCAACGCGCCCGACTTTCTTGAGGTCGCTCATTCCGGCAATTCCTGTGGAAACTGTGAGGAAAATCACTGGTGCGATGATAATTTTCACCAATTTGATGAATCCATCACCCAAAGGTTTCATTTTCTCGCCTAGATCTGGATCAAAATAACCGAGTGAAACCCCAAAAATAATCGCTATCAAAACCTGAATATAGAGATGCTGATAGAATCTTTTGGGTTTCAGCGGTTTTTGTTCAATGTCAAAATTCATAAGAAAATGTTGTCTTACAAATTTAGAATTGTTTGCGAGTTATATGCTATTGTTCTTGATTTTTTCGGCAATTATTTCGCAAGATTCGTCGAGCATTTTATAAACTTTATCAAAACCATCTATTCCTCCGAAATATGGGTCTGGAACTTCGAGCTCATTATCCAAAATCAATCTGACCTTATGTTTCTGAGAATCGTCTGCGAGTTTCAGAACGTCTTTGTAATTGTTTTTGTCCATACAGAATATCAAATCGAATTTGTCAAAATCTGACTTTGTGATTGGTCTGGATTTTTGGGTGGAAATATCGATTCCGTTTTTGGTTGCTGTCTTTATGGAACGTTCGTCTGGCTGACTTCCTTCGTGGTAATTGATGGTTCCGGCGCTGTCTACAAAATAATCGTCTCCTAATTTATGTTTCAAAATCCCTTCTGCCAAAGGACTTCTGCAAATGTTTCCGAGACAAACCATTAAAATTTTCATAACTATAAAATCTTTGTTGTAAAATGAAAGTTGACTTTAAATTTAAAAATAAAAAAAGGATTTAAAAAAATTTAAATCCTTGTATTTGTTATTGAGCGATCTTTTCTTTCAGATCCTTAATGTATTTCTTGAGTTCTTTATCGATCTTCGAAACGTCTCTGATCGTGTCGCAAGCGTACATCACGGTTGAGTGGTCTTTCCCGCCCATTTCTTCACCAATTTTCGTGAACGTTGCGTTGGTATATTCTTTTGCAAAATACATTGCCAATTGTCTTGGTAACGCGATTTCTCTTTTTCTGGTTTTAGACAACAACTGCTCTCTTTGAATTCCAAAATAATCACAAACAATCTCCTGAATATAAGGAATATTGATGGTTTTTTTCTGAGTTGTCGCTAGCTTATTGATTGTATCTTTTAGTAAATCTAAACTGAAATCTGACTTATAAACTGTAGAGTAAGCAATCACTGCATTCACAACACCAATCAGTTCTCTAACACCGTTGGTTTTAACTTCCGATGCTAGATAATCTAACATATCGTCTGTCAATTCGATTCCGTCACGACTAAGCTTATCAACGATTATTTTTCTTCTTGTATCGAAGTTTGGCGATTTGATTTCTGCAGAAAGTCCCCATTTGAAACGGGAAATAATTCTTTCTTGAGTGTCAAGAATATCAGCTGGAGCCTTATCGGAAGTTAAAATAATTTGCTTTCCATTCTGATGCAAATAATCAAAAATATGGAAGAAACTATCTTGTGTCGCAGCTTTACCAGAAAGGAATTGGATATCATCGATAATCAATACATCGATCATCTGATAGTAATGTTGAAAATCTGTCTTGTTCTGAGATTTAGCTGCTTTCACAAAATCCTGAATGAATTTTTCAGAAGATTGATACAAAACCACTTTCTCCGGATAAGCAGATTTCACTTCCAAACCAATCGCCTGAGCCAAATGCGTTTTCCCAACACCATAACCTCCGTAAACAAATAATGGATTGAAAGCCGTAGAACCTGGTCTTTTTGCAATCGATCTCGCAACAGTAGAAGCGAATTTATTACTTTCTCCCTCGATGAAATTATCAAAAGATTGATCTGCTTTTAGGTTAGAATCAATATTGATTTTTTTGATTCCAGGAACCGCAAATGCATTGACGTTATTTTCTCTTAAAACCGGTCTAGCTTCTTGAATCTTAGGCTGTTGTGTAGAAATTCCTTTTACATTCATCGTAATTGGTTTTTCTTTCCCAGATGGTTTGTTTTCCATCACAGAATACCACAATTTCACACCTTTACCGATATTTTTCTTAAGCGCAGCAGACAGTAAAGACAAGTAATTGTCCTCGATATATTCTTTGTAAAAATCACTGGGAACAAGCAACGTGAGATTATTGTTCACCAAAGAAATTGGCTGAACTTTATCAAATAACAAGTCGAAAGAGTTTTCTAACTTTTTGAGGTCTGTGTTGTCCTCCGCTGCGTTTAGATTGTCCCTCATAAATTGGAGACACCTATCCCAGATCAATACTAAATTTTCATTCATTTTCTGCTGCTATTTTCTGCGGGATTTTAGTTTTTTAAGAAGACAACAAATATCTAATTATTAATTTTCATAAAAAAATTTTTTCTCTATTGATTATTAAAAAATATATTTGTATGAATTATTAAGCGCTTCAAATGATAAACACAAACACCTCAATACGAGTACGTTACGGAGAAACAGACCCTATGAAATAC
>JAGNPP010000208.1 GCA_017989575.1 Chryseobacterium sp. | reverse complement strand
AATGAAATCGTCAGTTTCAACTTTGATATAACCCGCATATAACTCGCGGTTAAAATGTTCTATGCTTTTGATTCCTTGCGCGCACAGATCTTTTGGAAAACCACAAACAGCCGGCGTAGGATGCAGTTCACTGATGATTTTATCAAGACTTTCTGGACTTATTTCGGCTGAGAAATCGGTTTTAAGGTGTTTGATGTTTCCAGAAAGTAAATCTTTTGTTGATGAAACTTTCAGATTGGAAGAAAATTTTCTCAGGATAGACTGGATATACTCTGTAACAGCTTTCTGTTCTTCAATTTCCTTGTCTGTCCAGTTTTCATCCAAAGGGAGCGTTCCAGCTAGACTCATGGTTTCAAATGAGTTATTTCTTTTGTCAAATTTTCCCAGAATTTCAGAAAATCCGCCCATCCAGATTTCGCCATTTTTCTCGAATAAGTAGCAAAACGCATTGGCATAACTATCAGAAAATTTCAGAAAACTTTTTGTTAACGATAATTTTTTCTGAGAATCTACATCCAGATACATCAGTAGTTTTCTTCTGGAGAGCACGAGTTTTTTGAGATCATTTTTCTCAATGAAATCTTTTGCTTGCGAGATTTTTCGCCCGTAAGATTCCGATGTTTCTTTCCCGATTTCTATGAGTGAACTTTTGTTTTTGGGCAAAACAGATAATGTTTCGATTTCACATCTCGATATTTCCTTAAGATTCCCTTTGAAATCTAAAATTGTCTTGGTGTCAAAACTTACGAAAGAAACATTGTTGATGCCAGAAGCATTATCCACCGTGTGAAAAACATCGTGGTCTGGAAGTTTGAAAATCAGCATTGAAAAAAAAATTAGACTTTCCCGACAGGAACAATATTATTGGTCATTGTTGTATGATTGATGAGATTTCCTTTCTCATCCCGGATTTCGATTTGAGAAACGTGCATCGTATTTCCTTTTCGGATGAATGTTGCTGTTCCCGTCACAATTCCTTCTCGGATTGCCCGCAAATGGTTGCTGTTGATATTAGTTCCAACAGGCACAGATTTCGAAATATCAAGGTTTATTAATGAAAGACAAGAGCCCAAAGTTTCTGCCAAAACACAACTTGCTCCACCGTGCATAATGCCATACGGCTGATGAACTCTCGGTGTGACTGGCATTGTAGCAGTTAGAAAATCATCGGAAACATCTGTATAAATAATGTCCAAAGTTTCACCTAAAGTATTTTTGCTCGCTTTATTTAAACGGTCTAATATTTCTATTTTTTTTGATTCTTCCATTTCGGCGTTTTGAGTTTAATGCTTATTGTTTCAACTGATGACTAGAAACTTTAAATCTTCAATTAATAAATCTGCGGATTCCAATTCTCAGGAATTTTTGGAGTGATGTCATATTTGATGTAGAAATCCTGAATCTCCTGCATAATTTCCTCATAAGTATGCGACTCCAGTTTTTCATAAGGAATCTTGTAACCCAAGTTGATCGTTTTTCTTTTGTAATCTCCGCCGGCAAGAACGATAGGAACTTTTGCCGCCATTGCCATGTTATAAAATCCTTTTCTCCATTTTGGAACCCAACTTCTTGTTCCTTCTGGTGTAATTACAAGACTGAAGTCATCTTTTTTAAATTCGTTAGCAACAAAATTAACAAGATCATTTTTCTGAGAACGATCTATCCCAATTCCACCAATTCCCTTTACAATTGCTCCATACCAAGCTTTTGTGTGAGCGTCCTTAATGATGATTTTTAGTTTTTTTCCAAGGGACCAATAGGCGAGATTACCTAAGATATACTCACTATTGTCGGTATGTGGAGCAACAACCAAGATACATCTGTCAAGATTATTGACATCACCTTGAAGAACAACTTTCCAACCGATGATTTTTAGAATGGCTTTCGCAAAGAGTTTTTTCATAAAAAAAAAGTATAACCATAACGGTCATACTTTACAAATTTACAAAATATGTTTATTCTTAAGAAATATCTAAGTATTCTTTAACGTATCAAAATAAGTTGCTAATGAAATCTACAAGTTTTATTGCGATTTCTAATACTAATTGAATCATTGTTGTGGCTTTTTGTGATTAGAAGTTTATTTGGAATAACAAATTTAATAATAATTTTGTTTATTGTGTAGTTAAAACGTTAAAATTTTATTAAATTATCAATTGATTGTCGGGTAAATGACAGCGTTGCTAAAATCTAGAGGATTGTAGTTTTTTCTAATGAAATTTTGAATAACTCTTTCCGCTTCTTTGAACTGTTCTTTGCTTGTAATTATTTTTCCGCCAACACTTATGGTTCCAGGATCTGCTGAATCAAATTTTTCTCTCATATCTTTCATTGGATCATTATAGAATTGAATCATTTGCTTGTGAGTATTGGCTTTGCTCAGTTCCAAAGCATTTTTGCCAGAGAAAGATTCTAAAAAATAAGACGTGTCATAAGTTTTTTCAAGTTTTTCACTTTTTGATAATTTGAAGATGAAGTTGTCTTTGTCATCATTCAACTCAAAAATCAATCCTGGTAATCCTTGGAATTTATAAGGTCCTTCGGATATGTTGATGTCTTTACAAAACCAAGCGGTCCAATGTCTGCCTCCAAAATCTGTTGTTGCTTTTTGAAGTGTATATTGTCCAGACGTTTTGGTTTCATTGTCTAGTTTCCAATCCATTTTATCAATAGATTTGTAGGAAAAGTAACTTCCTGTGTATTCGTAATTGGTGTTCTCAAAAGAGTTTCTATTTCTTTTCAAAGCAGGAGTCCCGTTCCAACTGTAACTGCGTCCACCATTTCGATTGATAGAATCATTTTTGATGTTGAGGTAATTATAAAATTTCACATCTTTAGGATTAATGTCCAGAGCCATATTTACAGTTTTATAATTGCTGGCAGTAGAATCCGGCTTGCATTTGTATTCGTAAACAAAACGATGCGTTTGTCCTTTTGATAGAGTGGTGAAGAATATCAAAAGTAATATAGTATAAATTTTCATATTAAATTTTGGGATTCGATGGTTAAAGAGAACTAGGAGAAAAGCGGAAGCCCTAAGACTTTTAACCCGCTTTTCAACTAATCCACTCTCAATTTATTTAGTTTTGATAGAAATTTCTTTCTTTCCGTCTTTAATATTGATGTTCAAGTCTTCGATACTTTTCTTAACTTTTTCATCAATTTTCAGTCTTTCCAAAACCACGTCTGCAGAATCTTTGGAGTAATATTTCCCATTGATTTTTACGCTGTCACTTTCTTCGGAATTGTACTCGATTGTAGTTCCGTTGATATTGATTTTGTTTTTCTCAACCGTGATTCCGCTGTTGTTATTGTTGTCAGAATCGTCGTCATCGTCATCATTGTCATCGCTGATGCTGACTTGATATTCTTTTTCATTAATAACTTTCGTATTTCTAGGAACTACAAGTTCATAATCCAATCTGTAGTTTCTAAAACGATATTCGTACGGATATTCGAAGTAATTTGGAAGGATGATTCTGTTTCCAACAATTTCCACTGGCACTTTCATTTTAAGAGGTTGGTTGTAACCTTCCGCTTCTTTTTTCACAATCAGATAAGGTGTTTTGATGTTGTCCTTTCTCGTGATTTCTACGTGTGGATAATCTTTTTTGTAAATCTTAGTCTTATCAGAATAGATATTATTAAAATAAGTTTTGAAGTTCTCAGGGATTTCCACTTTCTTGCTGTCGATGTAAATTGTGTCGATGGCATTCGGAGCTGTGATTGAGACGTTCTCATAATCTTCATTGTCTCCGCTGTAAGCAAAATTGAATTTTGATGCATTGGCGGCAAGAATTCCTATCAAAACAATCCAAATAATTCCTAATGTTCCCAAAACAGGACCTACATAGTTGAATTTAGTTTTCGGAGAGAATAATTTGATTGATAATAATAAGAATGCAACTCCGAAAATAACAGTCGGCAACGCGGCAATCGCTAAGATCAAATATCCCATATTGTTCTCCTCCAAATAGAATCCAAGATTGTTATCAATCCCGAATTTCCCCGATCCATAAGCAAAAGTCATCGCAAATAGTCCAATGAAACATCCCGCTGCAAGCATTGCCAAGAAAACTGCTAAGCAATATTTAAGGATTTTCAGGATGGTGTCTCCTGCAGAACCGATTTGCTGTTTGTTTTCTGTGTAGATTTCGCCTGCTCTGGTAGAAGTTTCATTTGCGAATTGTACAACTTTGCTAGATTCTTCCTTTAAATTATCAAAGTTCAAAGGTTTACCTTTCATTTTCAAAAAGTCAGATGCAGATTCAGCTTTTGGTAAAACTGCCCAAAGGATGATGTACAGCAATCCAACAAATAAAAACAATGGAGCCATCGGGAATCCTATGATGAATACGCCAATCCAAAGTAATCTCATCCAGCTGATTTCCATTCCGAAATATGCTGCAAGACCTGCGCAAACTCCGGCAATCTTTTGTCTCTCTGGATCACGAAACATTTGTTTCTGAGAGTTGCTGCTGTAACTGCTATATGATGTAGAAGATTTTGATTTGCTTTGTTTCCCTTCTGAGAAATACGCTTCTTCTTGCTCATCGATTTGTTCTGGTGTTCCGATTTGAGCAATTACTTTCTCCACATCAGAATCATTCACAACCTCTCTCTTTCCAAGTGTTTCTTTGAAAATCTCCACCATTCTGATTTCGATATCGTTCATCACTTCATCTGCTTCGGAAGCGTCTAGAGAATTTCTAAGAGCATTCAGGTAATCGCTTAATTTTATGTAAGCCAGCTCGTCTATCGTAAAGGAAAAACCAGCGAGTGCTACGGATAATGTCTTGTTCATAATAGTTAGTTTTGAGAGTTTGAGATAATTTGGTTTACAGAATCTGTCAATTCTTGCCAAGTGGTTTGCAGTTCAGCGAGGAAGAGATTTCCTTTTTCCGTGATCTGGTAGTACTTTCTTGGCGGTCCGCTTGTGGATTCTTCCCATCTG
>JAGNPP010000207.1 GCA_017989575.1 Chryseobacterium sp. | reverse complement strand
ATAATGGCTTCGACAGGCTCAGCCTGACAAGCATTTAGTATTAGAATTGTCACACTGAGCGGAGTCTAAGTGTTTAAAAAATAAGAATATCAAATAATGAAAATTTTAAAATTTGGGGGAACTTCGGTTGGAAGTGTAGAAGCATTGAGAAATGTAAAATCAATCATTGAGAAAGAATTTAATAAAGACAAACCTTTAATCGTTGTTTGTTCCGCTTTGTCAGGAATCACGAATGCGCTTTTATCGGCGTCGCAAAAAGCTTTAAAACAAAACGATTTTTCTGAAATCTTGAAAGCGGCTGAAGAAAAGCATTATCAGATTATTTCAGAATTGTTGCCAAGAACGGCACAGAATCCATTATTAATGATGGTAAAAGTAAGTTTCAATGAGATTGAAGATGTTTTATTCAGCGTTAAAAATCTAGGTGAATTATCAGACAGAATCAAAGATAGACTGCTTTCTTATGGAGAACAGATGTCGAGCAAGATTGTTTCTGCTTTTCTTCAATCTGAAGGTTTTCCTGCAGTTTTCCAAGATTCAAGAAAGTTAATTGCAACAGATTCTCACTTCGGAAATGCGAATGTCGATTCTAGAAAAACCAATGAAAACCTTAAAAACTGGAAACTGGAAAATCAAATTTATGTAGTAACAGGTTTTATCGCCAAAGATAAAAATGATGATACCACAACTTTGGGAAGAGGAGGTTCTGATTACACCGCCGCAATTTTAGGTTCAGGTTTAAAAGCTGACGAAATACAGATTTGGACAGATGTTGACGGTTTCTTAACGGCTGATCCAAGATTGGTTAAAAATGCATTTTCTCAATCTGAATTGAGTTACCAGGAAGCAATGGAAATGTCGTATTTCGGTGCAAAAGTGATTTATCCTCCAACAATGATTCCTGCTATTGAAAGCCAAATTCCGATTTACATTAAAAATACTTTTAAGCCGGAAAGTCAAGGAACTTTGATTCATCAGAAATCTGAAATTTCAAAAGGTCTTATCAAAGGAATTGTTTCTATCGAGAAAACCTGCCTCATTAATATTACTGGAAATGGGATGATTGGGATGAAAGGTTTCAGTGGAAGATTGTTCAATGCTTTGGCGAGATATGAGGTCAATGTTATTCTAATCACTCAGGCGAGTTCGGAACATAGTATTTCGTTTGTGGTTTCTTTCGATGATGAGAAAAAAGCGAAAACAGCAATCTATGAAGAATTTGATTTTGAAATTAATTCCAACAAAATAGATGAACCGCAGTTCGATAATGAGCTAAGTATTCTTTCTGTCGTTGGCGAGAATATGAAAAAAACGAGAGGAATAAGCGGGAAGTTTTTTAGTGCTTTGGGCAAGAACGGAATCAATATTATTGCCATTGCGCAAGGTTCATCTGAGCTCAATATTTCTGCTGTGATTGAAAGAAATGAACTTTCAAAAGCACTGAATGTTGTTCACGATTCGTTGTTACTTTCACCGGTTAAAACCTTCAATGTGATGTTTGCAGGAACAGGAAATATCGGGAAAGAATTGTTCCGACAATTGGAAAGAGAACAGAGAAATTTCGAAGAAAATCATCAGATTAAAATCAATGTTGTAGGAATTACTAACAGTCGGGAAATGAAAATTTTCGATAATCCTGAATCTGATTTTGATTTAAATAATAACTTTAATACTAATTTACAAAAATCAGATTTGAAAGAATTTATAAATTCTATTTCAAGTAAAAATTTACCTAATTTGGTTTTTGTAGACAATACTTCCAGCGAAGATGTTGTTGCAGAATATTCATTGTTATTCAATAATAATATCTCAATTGTAACTTGTAACAAAAAAGGAAATTCTTCGTCTTACGAACAATACAGTAAGTTCAAAAGATTGGCAAAAAAGAACAATGTGAGTTTCTTATATGAGACTAACGTTGGAGCTGGTCTTCCAATTATCAAAACCTTAAATGACCTTTGGATTTCCGGTGACGAAATTCTGAAAATCGAAGCAATTTTATCGGGAACAATTTCTTACATTTTCAATAATTATGTTGGCGATAATACTTTTGCAGAAGTTGTAAGAACTGCTCAGGAATTAGGTTATACAGAACCAGACCCGAGAGATGATTTGAACGGAATGGATTTCTCTCGAAAAATGCTGATTCTTGGAAGAGAAATCGGATTGCCGTTGGAAATGTCAAATGTTAATATCAAAGATTTCCTTCCGGAAGCTTGTCTCAAAGCAGAATCAATTCCTGCCTTCTACGAAGAGCTGGAAAAACACGAACCTTACTTTTCATCATTCAAAAATGAAGCAGAAAATTCCGGAAGAAAATTGAGATTAATTGGTGTTCTTGAAGATGGAAAAATCAACATAGAAGTTCAGATTGTAGATGCTAATCATCCGTTTTTCGGATTGTCAGGAAGTGATAATATCATTTCGTTCACAACATCAAGATACAAAAATACGCCGTTAGTTGTAAAAGGTCCGGGCGCAGGTGCAGAAGTTACAGCCGCTGGAGTTTTTGCAGATTTAGTAAGAGTTACAGCTCAATAATAATTGTTAATGATTAATTATCAATGATTAATTTTTAACACCAATCAATTAACAATTTACCATTAACAATTAATAATTAAAAATGGATTCTATAAAAGTTTTTGCTCCGGCTACAGTTGCTAATGTCGTTTGTGGTTACGACGTTCTCGGTTTTGCTATACAAGAACCCGGCGATGAAATTATCTTGAAAAAGAACGATTCCAATCAAATCGTCATTACAAAAATCGAAGGCGATAACGGTAAACTTCCGAAAGACCCTAATAAAAATGTCGTTTCGCACGTCATTAGATTATTTCTGGAAAAAATCAATTCGAATCAAGGAATTGATATCGAATTATATAAAAAAATGCCACTCAACAGCGGAATGGGTTCTAGCGCAGCGAGTAGCGTTGCGGCTTTGGTTGCAATCAATGAGTTGATGGGAAAACCATACACAAAACAAGAATTGTTGCCATTGGCGATGGAAGGCGAGAGAATTGCCTGCGGAAATGCACACGCAGACAATGTTGCGCCGGCGCTTTTGGGAGGTTTGGTTTTGGTAAGAAGTTATGAACCTTTAGACGCAATCAAACTGCCTTATCCAAAAGATTTGTCTGTGGTTTCCGTTCATCCGCACGTAGATGTTCCGACAGGCGAGGCAAGGAAAATCATCAAAGAAAGAATCAGTCTCAAATCTGCGGTTCAGCAATGGGGAAATGTCGCAGGTTTGGTTGCGGGATTTTGTACTGGCGATTTGGATTTGGTTAGCCGAAGTATGGAAGATGTCATCATAGAGCCGGTTCGCGCAATGTTGATTCCATATTTTTATGAGATGAAACAACTGGCTTTAGATAACGGTGCGATTGGTTTCGGGATTTCTGGTTCTGGTCCGTCGGTTTTTGCTTTGTGCGAAAAGAAAGAAACAGCGGAAGAAATTTCATTCAAAATCAAAGAATTACTCAATCAAAAAAATATAGAAAGCGAAGCTTTTGTAACGAAAATCAATGATGAAGGAGCGAGAGTTCTTTAAAGATAAAAGAATAAAGAACAAAGAGGAAAGACTGTCAACCGACAAATAACAACTATCAACAAAATGAAATACATATCAACAAGACAACAACAAGCAACTAATATAAAAACAGCCATTTTAAAAGGTTTGGCAGATGACGGTGGACTTTTTATGCCGGAATATATTCCGCAGTTAGATTCAGAATTTTTTGAAAATCTTCCAAACCTTACTTTACAGGAAATCGGATTTCGAGTAGCAAAAGAATTTCTTGGCGAATCCATTTCAGATGATAATTTAAAAGAAATCATTGATGAGGTTTTGAATTTCGAAATTCCAGCTGTAAAAATTTCGGAGAATATTTATTCATTAGAATTATTCCACGGTCCAACGATGGCTTTCAAAGATGTTGGAGCGAGATTTATGGCAAGAATGATGTCTTATTTCTCGGAAGGAAAACCAATGAAAGTAATTGCTGCAACTTCCGGCGATACGGGAAGTGCGGTCGCTTCAGGATTTTTCGGAGTTCCAGGAATTGAAGTTTATATTCTTTATCCAAAAGGAAAAGTGAGTCCGTTGCAAGAAAAACAATTGACAACTTGGGGCGGAAATATCAAAGCTTTGGAAATTCATGGTACTTTTGACGATTGTCAAGCTTTGGCAAAACAGATTTTGTCCGACGAAGAATTGAATCAGAAATTCACTTTGACATCAGCAAATAGTATCAATATTGCGAGATTAATTCCTCAATCATTTTATTATTTCTGGGCATTTGCACAATTGCAAAAATTGAAAAAACCGATTGTTTTCTCGGTTCCAAGTGGAAATTTTGGAAATTTAACAGCGGGACTTTTTGCTAAGAAAATGGGATTGCCAATTCATCATTTTGTAGCTTCAACTAATGAAAATGATGTAGTCCCGAAGTTTTTAGAAACTGGGAATTACGAATCAAAACCTTCGAAACAAACCATCAGCAACGCAATGGATGTTGGCAATCCCAGTAATTTTGAAAGAATGAAAAGCTTGTTCAATAATGATGTTTCGGAATTCAAAAAAGAAATTAAATCGTATTCTTTTTCTGATGAAGCAACGAAAAAAGCAATGCAAGAAGTAAAAAAAGATTTTAATTATACGCTTGACCCACACGGTGCAGTTGCATATCTTGGACTTCAGGCTCTTCGACAAGCTCAGAGTGACAAAATAAATGAAGATTTTGTTGGTGTTTTGTTGGAAACTGCTCATCCTGCGAAATTTGTTGAAGTGGTAGAAGATGTTCTGAAAGAGCAAATTGAAATTCCTGAAAAATTGGAAGCTTTTAATAAAAGAGAAAAGAAATCTGTAGAGTTTCCTGTTGATTTTGAAGCTGTGAAAAACTATCTGATACAGGAGAAATGATAATTTTTTGATTTACAGTTTCTAATCCGGAAATAA
>JAGNPP010000206.1 GCA_017989575.1 Chryseobacterium sp. | reverse complement strand
TCCATTTCGTTAAGAAATGAAAGCTCTTATGGCTATTGAATACTTCAAAATTAAAATTTCTTCAATTTACCTGCAAAAATTAGGGGTGGACATGGGGTGGACAAATTATTATACAAATAAAGATACCTGAAAATCAAATGGTTGATTAATCTAATCTTGTTAATTAAAAATAATTAATCAAGAAATCAATAGAAAAACTAATGTTTTATTGTAATTTGCATAAGAATAAGTGGTTATTTGAAGCAGATCTACATCATATTTATTTTATTTTTCACCTTCGGAAATGTTTTTTCGCAGAATATTGTTATCGATAAAAATTTAGAAAGCAAAAAGAAAATAGAATCAATCATTCTTCAAAGCAAGAATTTTGGAAAAGATACAATTGCTCTTAAATCATATTTGTCACCATTAATTAAATCCTCGGACAAGAATCTCCACATCGTCTATTATAATATGTTAGCAAGTGGATTTGCTTCTGCCAACGAAAGCATTAATAAAACCAGCAATCACAATTTTTCCAAATCTCTGGCTTTGGCAAAATCCGGAGAAAACCACGGATTGGAAATCTGGACATTGGTAAATTATGCATTCTATCTCTACGATTACAAAAAAACCACCGAGGCCCTTCAGGTTTATCTGGATGCCGATAACAAAATCAGACAGACCGAAGCCAGCGCCATCATTCTGCCAAGTGACAGCTTTAAAAAGATTGGTTATTTTATGGGAACGATTGGTGACACGAATGAAGCCATCCATTATTTACAAAAAGCAGAGCAATTTGCAGAGCCAAATTCCAAAGAGTTAGCTGCTATTCAGGATAATATTGGGTTTTATTATTTGGAGCAAAATCAGATTGAGAATGCTAAAAGATATTTGTCCAAAGCTGAAACCGTTGCAAAAAACATCAACGACCAAATTCGCTACGCTAAAGTTCTTGGAAATCTCGGATTGTTGGAATATAAAAAAGGAAATCTGGACAAAGCGGTTGAACTACTTAGGAAAGATTTAACCATTTCTAAAAAATTCAGAAGTCACAATAACACCAATTATGCAAGGATTCTATTGAGTAAAATTCTCATTGATAAAAATCAAATCAATGAAGCAAAATCCCTCTTGTCCGAAGCGGGAAAATTTGCCGAATCAAAAATGCAACTAAAAAAAGATGTCTTCGAAATTGAACAACTAAAACTCAGAATTGCCCAACAGGAAAATAATCCTGAGCAGGAATTAATCTCTTTGAGAAAGCTCAACGAGTTGGAAAAACAACTCACGAATAGCGACAGCGAAAAGAATCTGGAACGTAGTAATATTCTTGCACAAAAAGAACGATACGCCAACAAACTAAGCCTTGCAAACGCTCAATTTGAAAAGGAACAACTGAAGAACAAAGCAATTATTGTTGTGTCCGTTTTGTTATTTTTCATCATTATACTGTTGATTATTTTCAATCGGAAACAACTTAAAACAAGAAAGGACAAGTACGATAAAACCGTTCTGAGACTAGAACTTGAGAAGGTAAAATCTGAACAGAAATTCTTGGAAACCAACCAAACGCTGTCGTCTTACAGCACTTATCTCACAGAAAAAAATGAGCAAATCGAATTGCTGAACAAAGAACTCTGGAAAATCAAAAATTCCTCTTCTTCTTCCATCGAAAAAGAAAAACAGCAATTACAAAAACTTTTGGACTCTCACCTGATGACGGACGAAAGCTGGCGAAATTTCAAAGATGCTTTTCAGAAAGAATATCCGGACTATTTCCAAACTCTATTGGCAGATTTCCCAGACCTCACCGAATCAAATCTGAGAATTACAAGCTTAATGAAATTGGGATTGTCCAACCAAGAAATCTCATCATTATTAGGAATTACAATTGAAGCGGTAAAAAAATCCAAGCAAAGGTTAAGAAAAAGGTTTGGTGAGAAATATGAAGATTTGTCTTTGGGGAATTAATTTTCCTCATTCCACCATTTTCTAATTTCCGCAATCCTCTTCTTATCTGTTTTTGAACAATCAGTTAAAACATACGGATAATTTTCTTTAAGCCTATAAGAATCAATTAAATTCATTGCTTGTCCACCAAGTGTCGATTTTTCATTCAATGGCAAGTGGGAAGAAATAATTTGCATCACACAGTAAGAAGGTTCTTCACTATCGATATAATTCATTAAATACTCAACATCTTTTTTTGTCATCCAAGATTTTGGCGCTGTCATTGGAATTGTTATTAAGTAGTTTTTTGAGAATCAAATTTTGAAGAATCTATTTTTAATTTAGCAAAATATTCTTTTGGTGTCACTTTTTTAAAATCAATATAATCCTTCCAAACATTCTGAGTTTTTTGCCCATAAATATTTAAAATTATGAATAGTACGAATAATGAAAAAAATTTATTTATAAGTTTCATCTTATAATTTTTATAAATCTAAATATACAAAGTTTTACAATAAAAAAAACAGCAAGTTAATTGCTGGTTTTATCATTTATCGATGATGATTCATCAATTATAAATTATTCCCACTCAATCGTCGCAGGTGGTTTTGAACTAATGTCGTAAGCCACTCTATTAATTCCGCGAACTTCATTGATAATTCTGCTGGAAACTGTGTCCAAAAACTCGTACGGCAATCTGCTCCAAGTCGCAGTCATAAAGTCAATCGTATTTGCAGAACGAACAACCGCTGTATATTCATAAGTCCTCTCGTCGCCCATTACGCCTACAGATTTCACTGGAAGCAACACTACAAACGCTTGAGACACTTTTTCGTAAAGATCATTTTTATACAATTCTTCGATGAAAATATCGTCTGCTTCCTGTAGGATTTTTACTTTTTCCGCATCAACTTCACCCAAAACTCTGATTCCTAATCCTGGTCCTGGAAACGGATGCCTGTAAACCAACTCGTGCGGAATGCCTAATTCCTCTCCTACTTTTCGAACTTCATCTTTGAACAATTCTCTCAAAGGTTCCAACAATTCAAATTCCATTTCTTCTGGCAATCCACCAACGTTGTGATGCGATTTGATTACTGCTGAAGGTCCTTTTACAGATTGAGATTCGATGACATCGGGATAGATTGTTCCTTGTGCAAGGAATTTTGCCCCTTCGATTTTTTTAGATTCTTCATCGAACACGTGAACGAACTCGTTACCGATGATTTTACGTTTCTGTTCTGGATCGCCAACGCCAGCTAATTTTGATAAGAATCTTTCGGAAGCCTCTACCAATTTGATGTTCATTTTGAAATGCTTGCCGTAATTTTCCATTACTTTTTTGTCTTCGTCTTTTCTCAAAAGTCCAGTGTCAACGAAGATGCAATTCAACTGATCACCAATTGCTTTGTGAATCAAAACGGCCGCAACGGAAGAATCTACACCTCCGGAAAGTCCTAAAATCACTTTGTTATCGCCAACTTTTTCTTTGATTTCTGCAACAGTTTTTTCGATATAATTGGTTAGTTTCCAGTTTTTTTCTGACTTACAAATTTCGAAAACGAAATTCTCCAACATTTTCCCACCTTCCTCAGAATGCGAAACTTCCGGATGGAATTGAACACCATAAATCTTCTTTTCAGGATTTGAAATAGATGCGATAACGCCGGATTTTGCATTCAATTCAAAACCTGCTGGCAATTGGGAAACCTCATCAAAATGGCTCATCCAAACGATGGAATTTTGATAAACACCTTTCAGTAAATCATTTTCTTTCACGATTTCCAAATGTGCTTTTCCATATTCGCCTTTCTCGCCTTTAGCAACTTTTCCGCCCAAAAGATGAGCTGTCAATTGCATTCCGTAACAGATTCCAAGAACTGGAATTCCTTGTTCGTAGATCTCTTTTTCTACCAAATGAGCATTCTCTGCATTCACAGAACTTGGACCGCCAGAAAGAATGATTCCTTTTGGTTTTCTTTCCAGAATCTCGGACAGTGGCGTGTTGAAAGGTAAAATTTCTGAATAGACTTCCATCTCACGGATTCTTCTTCCGATCAATTGATTGTATTGCGAACCGAAGTCTAAAATGATAATTCCGTTGTGCATATAGTTGTTGTAATATTTTTAAAATTTTGCGTAAATAAATGTTCTTTTGAATGGATAGAAAACCGGCGAACCTGGAAATATTTTTTTGAGTTCTGCCTTGTAATCTGCTTTGTAATTTTCTCTCAATTCTTCTGGTAATTTTTCCAAAAAAGGAATGATGGCTGTTCCTGATGCCCATTCGAAAACGGCATCTGAATTTTCCATTACGTGTGGATAAACTTTCTCGAAGACATTGATGTCTTTTCCTTTGTTATCGTATAAAATCTTGGCATATTCATCGATTTTCAGAACTAGATATTCTCTTATCCAACCTTTGAATTCAGTTTTATAAGGTTCCATTTCTGCCACTTTTGAAAGCAGTTGATGAACGATAAAATTATGATTGGATGGCACTTGAACTGCCAATTGTCCATCTTCATTTAGTTTTGAAATAATGTCTGGAAAAAGTTCTTGATGTTCTGTACACCATTGCAAACTTGCGTTGGCGATGATGAGATCAAATTTCTCCTCCAGCTCCAATTGTTCTTCTACGCTTCTGTGAAAGAATTGTAGATTTTCTGTAGAATGCTTTTCTGCTTTTTCCAACATTTCTGCCGATGAGTCGATTCCGGTAACGTTAGGATTTTCTAAATAACCTAAGAGTCCTGAAGTCAGTTCGCCTGTTCCGCAACCTAAATCGATGACAGACAAGTTTGGTTTTGAATCTACGAGATTCATTAGGTCAAAAAAGGGCGCTGAGCGTTCTGTTTTGAACTGGTCGTATGTGTCAGGATTCCAAGGCATCTTATTATGGTTGACAGTTGGTGGTTGATAGTTGATAGTTGATAGTTGATAGTAAAATTAATTCTTATTGATTAATTCTTAAACACAAAGTCCGCAAGATTTTTCTGAACTTATTGAAAATATTTTTAAGTTTCGCA
>JAGNPP010000032.1:12946-14718 GCA_017989575.1 Chryseobacterium sp. | reverse complement strand
TTGCCAACATTGGAGGAACAGAATTACCTACTTGTTGTTGTTGGGATATAACTGTACCCTTAAAAACGAAATCCAATGGGAAAGTTTGAATCGTCGCAAGTTCTCGGACTGTTAATGCTCGGTTTTGTGAATAATGAAAAACCTTCCTCATATCTCCCGTTACACAAAATGAAGGCTCGGAACTTTTATATCTAACATATTTTCTAACATCTCCACTTTTAGGTCGCAAATTTTCCGGAATTTCATTCCTATTTCCACCATCGGAAACAAAACTCATTTTATGAATCATTTGTTCAGAGTGATTCATCGCAGTATGATTAGGAATATTAGATTTCTCGCCAGAATTTAATTTTGGTAAGGTATCGATTGCTTGCTTAATTGAGACATATTTCTCTGTAGTTTTTTCTGGAAATTTGATAAAATTTGAAATTCTATTTCCTATAAACAAAACTCTATTTCGGAACTGTGGAACTCCAAAATCTGCTGTATTAACAATTTTACAATCTATATTATATCCTAAATCTTTGAAAATTTTGATTATCTCTTTTTTTGTTTCTCCTTTATTGTGTGTAAAAAGTCTTGCAACATTTTCCATAACAAAATACTTGGGACGGACGATTTCAACAACTCTAGCAAACTCTTTAAAAAGTTGATTTCTAGAATCTTCTATAAATTTTCTACCAATATTACCTGCCATACTAAATCCTTGGCAAGGGGGACCGCCAATAATGATATCAATCTCTTGATTACTAGTAAACGATTTTATTTCTGCTTCGGTCAAAGAACTAATGTCTTTTTGAATTAGATGATGATTAGGAAAATTAGCCCTGTAAGTTTCACAAAAACTGGATTCTATATCTACTGAAAATATATTTTTGAATCCACTTTTATCGAAACCCAAAGACATTCCACCTGCTCCAGAAAACAAATCAATATATGTAGGAATATTATTCATTTAGAATTTATATTCAGCAAAAATATAATAAAAAAAAATTACAAAATACAATAACGCCGATTTTATTTCAAACTCACACTTTGCCTACTCCACAATTTCCAGATTCCTTTTTGTCGAATCCACAATTCCAAGACGGAAAGTTTCATTTCGAAGATTTCGTTTTTGTAAAGTCCTTTTACAGCGATGATTCTTCTGATGTTTGCGAATTTATTTTTGATTTTAAGTTCTCTCAATTCCAATTGATTGACGGAATGATATTTCACTTTTCCGGACTCGAAATCTGTTTTGAAATCCTGATAATTCTGAACCCAGCCATTAGAGTGTCCAAAAGAAACGTCAGCGGAAAACAGTTCCAAAATTTTGGAATCATTATTTTGCATCAGCGAATCAAGCTTTGAAACCTGACTTAATAATACTTTTTCTTTTTTAGAATAGTTTTGAGTAAATCCGAGGATGAAACAAACGAGACATATAAAACTGAAAAGTGATTTCATTATTTCCTGTAGATCGTTCTTGGTTCAGACTGAGCTTTCGGATAAATCGTGAATTCCGCAATCGAAACACGTTCCGGAACATTGATACAATAAGCAATCGCATCCCCAATATCTTCCGCAATTAATGGTTCGTAACCTGCATAAACCGTCGCTGCTCTGTCATCATCTCCTTTGAATCTCACTTTGGAAAAATCAGTTTCAACCGCTCCAGGCTGAATGTTTGTCACACGGATTCCGAATTCTGTCAGCTCAATTCTCATTCCTTCCGAAATGACATCAACAGCTCTTTTGGACGCACAGTAAACCACGCCGTTTGCATAAGT
>JAGNPP010000032.1:0-12846 GCA_017989575.1 Chryseobacterium sp. | reverse complement strand
TTTCAACCGCTCCAGGCTGAATGTTTGTCACACGGATTCCGAATTCTGTCAGCTCAATTCTCATTCCTTCCGAAATGACATCAACAGCTCTTTTGGACGCACAGTAAACCACGCCGTTTGCATAAGTTTGTCTCGCTGCAACCGAACTGATATTGATAATTTGTCCGTTCTGTTTTTCTTTCATTAATTTGATGATTGGCTGAGAAACATAGAGCAAACCTTTCACATTGCCATCCATCATTACGTTCCAATCGTCGATGTTTCCTTCTGATATTGAATCCAGACCGTGAGCATTTCCCGCGTTATTAATTAAAACATCGATATTTTTCCAATCTTCAGGAAGTGAATTGATGGCATCGAAAACCTCATCCGAATTTCTGACATCAAAACATAAGGTGAAAACTTCTGTTTCTTTTGATAAGTCGGATTTTAATTCTTCGAGAACGCTTTTATTTCTTCCGCAGAGAATGATTCTATTTTTTTGTTTTGCTAATAGGATTGCGGTTGCTTTTCCTATTCCGGAAGTGGCTCCGGTGATGAATATTGTTTTCAATTTACTTTAGATTTAGAATTGTAAAATTAATGATGATTAAGTTTAAATCTATATACTTTATGCTCATATTTTTCTCGCAGATTGAGAAAATTTTGCAGATTTCTTATCAAAGAGAAATCCCGAAATAACTTCGGGATTAATTCTATTATTTATTCTTTGAAAAAGTCGAATCACTCGCAGCCCGACTTGAACGGAAATCCTTTTTTGCTGCTGGAGAAGCTTAGGCAAAAAAGATTGGGAGTGGAAGGCGGAAAAGCTGCCCAAATAATTCTACTTCTGACTATCAGCTTGAAAATCCAAACTCACAGAATTCATACAGAATCGCGTTCCAGTCGGTGGCGGACCATCATTGAAAACGTGTCCCAAATGCGAATCGCAGCGTTTGCAAAGCACTTCGATACGTTCCATTCCGTGGGTGGAATCTCGTTTGTAACTCACGCCTTCTTTGTCGGCTTCGAAGAAACTTGGCCAGCCACAAGTGCTTGCAAACTTGGAACTTGAACGGAATAAGTGATTGCCACAAACAGCGCAATAATATTCGCCGAGGTCATCAAACTCATTATATTTTCCGGTGAAAGGATATTCTGTGTTCGCCTCTCTTGAGATGGCGTAAACTTCTGCTGGAAGAATTTTTTTCCATTCTTCGTTTGAGACAGTTAGTTTGGTTTTATCGGTTCTTGAGTAGTAAGGATTGTTTTTGTGTGTGTTATCTTCCATTGTTTTCTGTTCTGGTTGTTTGGTTAAGTCCACTTTTTTCTGCGCACATTGTTGCAAAAATAAGATCATTAATATTAAAAAAACTATTTTTTTCATCTGCATAAATTTACGAAATCTAATCTTAGATTCCATTATCATAAGTTAGTTAAACAAACGCACTCATTCCCGTAATGGAACGTCCGACAATCAAGGAGTTGATTTCTTTGGTTCCTTCGTAAGAATAAATGGCTTCTGCATCGGCGACAAATCTGGCAACATCGTGTTCCAGAAGAATTCCGTTTCCGCCCATTACTTCTCTGGCTTGTGCGACAACATCACGTGTTCTAAGGCTACAGAAAACTTTTGCTAATGAGGCGTGCTCGTCTTTCAAAATATCTTGGTCCTGCATTTCCGACAATCTGAAAACCAAAGTTTGCATCGCTGTAAGATTGGACAACATTTCTACCAAATGTCCTTGAATCAACTGGAACGAAGCAATCGGTTTTTCAAATTGTTCGCGTTTTCTGGTGTAGTCCAAAGCGCTTTCATAAGCACCTCGTGCGCAACCTGTGGCCATCCAAGCAACTCCGGCTCTCGTCATTTGAAGAACTTTCGCTGTATCTTTGAAACTGTTGGCGTGTTCCATTTTTTGAGAATCGGCAACGAAGCAGTCTTTCATAGTTATCAATCCGTTTTGCACAATTCTGAGTGCCATTTTCCCCCTTATTTTTTCAACTGAGAATCCAGCGGTGTCTTTTTCAACAATGAAGCCTTTGACTTGATTATCTTCCACATCTCTTGCCCAAATAACCGTCACGTCAGCAAACGTGGCGTTTCCAATCCATTTCTTCTGTCCGTTCAGAATCCAGCCGCCTTCTACTTTTTGACAAGTTGTTGTCAATCCGCCCGCAGCGCCGGAACCAACTTCGGGCTCGGTCAATCCAAATGCGCCAATCAAATCGAATTGTTGCATTCCCGGAAGGTATTTTTGTTTCTGTTCCTCCGAACCGCACATATAAATAGAGCCCATCGACAAGCCAGATTGAACTCCAAAAAACGTTGCCAAAGATGCGTCAACTCTGGCGATTTCCATAGCGATAACGCCTTCCATCAAGAATGGCAAATTCGGGCAACCGTAACCTTCGTATGTGACACTGCAGAGATTTAGTTTTTTGAATTTTGGGATGAGTTCGTGCGGGAAATCGTCTGTCAGCCAATATCTGTTGACCAAAGGTTTGGCTTCTTTTTCCATAAACTCACGGACTTTCAATTGGATTGCTCGTTGCTCGTCCGTCAGCTTCAAATGCAGTTCGTAAAAGTCGCCGTTGATGGGTGGCAATTCTCTTTTCTTCCCAGAAGAATCCAGCATTTTTGTCAAACTATTCAATTGATTTTTATCGAGTTTTGAAAACTGATGTATCAATTTTGGAAGGTCGACTTTTTGTGAGATTTGGGAAAGTTGGTCTATGTCGATATTTTTTAAAAGGCTGAAAACGCCTTTGATTTTGGAGATTGTGCTGTTCATAGATTCTGTTTTTGTAATTAATGCAATTAATATTCCCAAAAAAAACTTGCAACTCCTCTTTCATCGCTTGTTCTCTGAAAATTTATTTTACAAAAATCTGATTATCAATATGTTAAAATCTGATTTGATTTACAATTAGTTTCGGATTGATTTGCAGAATTACTTTCATTTTAATTATCAATTTTGGGAAAGAAGGTTTCAAATCATTGACAAAGCTTTATTTGAAACCAGAAACCCGCAACCCGACTTGAACGGAAATCCTTTTTTGTAGCTGGATGAGCCAAGGCAAAAAAGATTGGGAGTGGAAGGCGGAAAAGTTGCCCAAATTTTTAAAAATTCAATCTCTAAAAATAATCTATTATGAAAACGAAAATCTTATCAATCAGCTTGGTTGCATTACTTTTAATTGGATGTAAAAAAGGAGAACAAGCCAGTTCAAGTGCAGATTATGAAACCAGTGTTTCTGCCGACAGCGTTTCTGTAGCTGCGACTCAACAAATCGAAGGTAAACAATTTGTGAAAACGGCGGAAGTGGATATGGAAGTGAAGGATGTTTATGGTGCGACTATATCGATTGAAAAACATTTGATTTCGCTTGGTGGATTTGTGACGAGAAGCCGAATGGAAGCGCAAACTTTGTCGGAAAACACTTACAATATTTCTGATGAATCGTCGATGTTGATTAGGAAATTTCAGAATCATAATAGAATGCAAGTTCGCGTTCCGACGGAGACATTGGGGGAATTTTTGGATTTCATTAATGATAAAAAAGTGTTTTTGAATTCCAGAATTATTTCTGCTGAAGATGTGACTGCGAACATCAAATTATCCAAAATGGAGGCGGAAAGACAAGCGAAAACCAGCACGAACATTTCTCAATTGAAAACCGGAAAAGACAAAGTGAAACTGGATGACGAAAATATGTCTCAAGCCAATTCTCAAAAATATTCTGACGAAATCCTTGCCGACCAACTGAAATATTCTACAGTTGATATTTACATCAAAGAACCAAGCACAAGCGTTGCGAAAATCCCGATTGTAAACACCAAAAACATTGATAACGATTACAAATACAATTTCTTTTTCGATGTGAAAAATGCTTTTGTGGAAGGCTTCTATTTGATTCAGCAGATTTTTGTTTTCCTGATTTCGATTTGGCCGATTGTTTTGCTTGGCGGATTGGTGTTTTATTTCTGGAGAAGGAGAAAAACTTTTCAAACTAATGTTGAGAAGTAATTTTTGAACCACAAACACACGAGGTTTTTCACAAAGTTCACGATGTTTTAAATTTGAATTCTTTCATTTACAAAGACCTGTGTTCCTTGTGAGAATCTTTGTGCCTTTTGTGGTTAATTTAAATTTCCTAATTTTGCAAAACGATGTTGAGAAGATTGCAACTTTTTTTTATGATTTTCTGTTTGGGAATTTTTGTATTTCCGAAGCAGAATTTCAATGCGCAAGTGGCTCAAAGTTCCTGTTGTGAATCTCAATCCAATAATTCTGACTGTTGCGAGAAAGAAGATGTGTCATCTAAATCTTGCAGTCACGATTCGAAAAAGGAAAAAGACTGCAAAGACAATTGCACGACTTGCAAAACCTGCAGTTCCGGATTTGTTTTTTCTGTTGTTTTGAATAACTTCGACAACAAATTGAGAACGCCAATTTTTCAAATCGAAAATCAATATTCTTACTATTCTCAATCGCCATTAGCGCGAGCATTCATTATTTGGCAACCGCCGAAACTTGGTTAATTTTTTTATTTAAATGTCTTCGAGAACCTCAGACTGACAATTTTAGGGTCTTCGAGAGCCTCAGACTGACAATTCGCTCGATGATTTTGCAAAGGCTTTATCATTAAACAAATTAAAATTAATCAAAATGAATTCTATTATAAAATCAGGAATTTTGTTCCTATCTATATTTCTATTTTCAAACTTTTCTGCGCAGACAAAAACCTTCAAAGCAAAAGTGGAAGGCAACTGCGGAATGTGCAAAGACCGCATCGAAACGGTTGCAAAATCTGACAAAAACGTAAAATCTGCCGTTTGGAGCGTAAGCAAAAAAACCTTGACTGTAAGTTATGATGCTTCCAAAACCGACAAAAAAACTATCCTGAAAAATGTAGCCGAAGTTGGTCACGACAACGAAATGTTCCGTGCGTCCGGCAAAGTGTACGACGATTTGGAAGTTTGTTGCCAGTACGACCGTCCGGACAACAGCAAAAAGTTGGCGAAAAATTGCGACCCAAAACAAGTTTGCGAACTTAAATAATCCATTCAAAATTTTTGACAATGAAAAATTTAAGTAAAAAACTGATGTTTTTTGTGCTGTTGCTGACGTCTGTTTTTTCCTTTGCGCAAGCTGTGACAGAACAGTTTTTGGTAAAAGGGAACTGCAATATGTGCAAAGCCAGAATAGAAACTACTGCGACAAAAGCGGGCGCAATCTCCGCCAATTGGAGCGCAGAAACTCAAACCTTGACAATGGTTTTGGACGAATCCAAAGTCACTTGCGACACGATTCTAAAACAAGTAGCAGAAGCCGGACACGACAACGAGAAATTTAAAGCACCAGATGGTGTTTACAAAGCTTTGCCTTCGTGCTGTTTGTATACGAGAGGTTCAGATAAAAATGAAAATATTCACGAAGATTCCGATTCTGATGCAAAACAAATCGAAGGTGTGAAAATTACTCGAGAAAAAGAAGCAACTGCGCTCAGCAAAAAGGAAGCTGGTTTAGTTTTCAACATCAGCTCCAAGGAATTGCTGAAAGCCGCGTGTTGCAACCTCTCCGAAAGTTTTGAGACCAATGCTACTGTAGATGTTTCGTTCAGTAATGCTGTGACAGGAACTAAGCAATTGAAAATGTTGGGATTAGACCAAAAATATACTTTATTAACCAAAGAACAATTACCGGAAATTCGTGGTTTGGCTTCGGCTTATGGACTGAATTTCATTCCAGGAAAATGGATTGGCGGAATCCAGCTAACGAAAGGTGGAAGCACCGTTGTGAATGGCTACGAAAGCATCACGGGACAGATCAACACAGAGCTTTTGAAAACCAAAGACGACGCTAAAAAAACGGAGACAGAAATCAATTTGTTTTCCGATAATAATGGTCGTGTTGAAGCTAATGTGACCAGCACTTCGCCACTTTCTGACAAATGGAATCAAAGTGTTTTGCTTCACGGAAACGGAACTTTTGGTGACACAGATATGAATGACGATAACTTTCTTGACAGACCAAAAGGAAGTCAGTTAAACGTAGCTTATCTTTTGAATTACAATGATTTGGAAAGCTCTGGATTCGCTTCGCATTTCGGGATTAATTTCTTGAAAGACGAGAGAACTGCGGGACAAATTGGATTTAATAAAAGAATTCCACAGAAAGACCAATCGCTTTATGGTGTTGGAATTGATATTTCTAGATTTCAACTGTGGAACAAAACGGGCTATGTTTTCAAAGGGAAACCTTATCAAAGCTTGGGCTGGATGAACCAATTAACTTATCATCAGCAAGATAGCTTTTTTGGATTGAGAAATTATTTTGGGAAAGAAACTTCATATTATTCTAATTTGATTTTCGAAAGCATCATTGGAAATACGAACAACAAATATAAAGTTGGAGCGAGTTTCCTTTATGACAAATACGATGAAGATTATCTTTTGGACAATTACAAGAGAACCGAAACCGTTCCAGGTTTGTTTGCAGAATATACTTTGACAGGCGAAAAATACACTTTGGTAACGGGTGCTCGCGTGGATTTTCACAATCTTGCAGGAACTCAGTTTACGCCGAGAATGAATTTCAAATATGATTTGACGCCAAAAACAATTTTCAGAATTTCGGCAGGACGAGGTTTCCGAACTGCAAATATCTTTGCGGAAAGTCAGTCTTATTTCGCTTCGAATCGTCAAATTCAAGTCATTAATAACGGTGGAGAAATTTATGGTCTGAAACCAGAAATCGCTTGGAATTATGGCGTCAGTCTTCAGCAGGAATTCAAATTGTTTGGAAGAAAATCTACTGTTTTAGCAGACTTTTTCAGAACAGATTTCCAGAATCAAGTCGTAACCGATTTGGATGAATCCGCACAGAAAATATTATTCTACAATCTTGAAGGCAAGTCATTTGCGAATAGTTTCCAGACACAATGGGATTTTCAGCCAGTGAAAAATTTGGAATTCAGAATTGCTTACAAATATTACGATGTGGCTTTGGATTACTTGAGCGGACTGAAAAAAGTGCCGTTTATGGCGAAACACCGTGGGTTTGCAAACTTAGCTTATTCAACCAATAAAACGGAAAAAGGCAGGTTCTGGAGTTTCGATACAACATTAAATTTAATAGGAAAACAAAGACTTCCAAACACAAAATCCAATCCTGCGGAATTCCAAATTGGAGATTATTCGCCAAGTTATTCTACTTTGAATGCTCAGATTTCAAGAAATTTTTCTGAGAAAATCAGGGTTTATTTGGGTGGTGAAAACTTGACTGGTTATCAGCAAAAAGTGGCGATTTTGGATGCTGGAAATCCTTTTGGAAATTATTTTGATGGTGGAATGGTTTATGCGCCAATTATGAATCAGAATTTCTATGTTGGTGTAGATTTTAAGTTTTAATATTTTAAACCACAAAAGTCACAAAAGCTTTTTGAAGAGAAATTAGAATGGATTTTTAAAGATAAAAACAGTTTCTTTTTTTCTTTAAATAATGATTAATTAATGCTTTCTTATGTGACTTTTGTGGTTTTATAAAAACTATCATTAAATAAATTAAAAATCTTAAATTTGATAAAATTAGAAAATTGAAAAAAATAACAATCCTTATAGCAAGCGTTGCACTTTTATATTCGTGTGACAAAGCAAAGACGAGTGAAACAGTTTCTGAAGCTCCGAAAAGTGATTCGGCAATTGTTGGAAATGATTCGGCAATTTCAGTTTCTGCAACAGAAAATGCGGTAACTCCAGCACCTTTGAACACCTCTCCAGTTGCTTCAACTTCTGGGAAACCAGCTTTGAATCCGGAACACGGGCAACCGTATCACCGTTGCGAAATCGCAGTTGGAGCGCCGATTGACAGTGCACCAGCTCAGCAAAATGCACCACAAACGCAAACGCCATCGATTTTGAGTCCAAACATTGCACCTGCGCCACAAGCCCAGTCACTTGGACCAAAACCAGCGTTGAATCCGGCTCACGGCGAACCTCATCACCGTTGTGAATTGGCTGTTGGTGCGCCTTTGACTTAGACTTTTTGAAATTTAGATAAATGAAATGCAACTTTTTGGAGTTGCATTTCATTTTTGTTATAGATAAAACCAAAAAATAGGACAGAATACGGAAAACCGTAATGTAGTCTGAAAATAGTGTTTTAAGTTTGTAATTAATTAAGATTATTACAATATCTTAAACCTAATACTTCGGTTAAAATTTGTAAATTATCACCAAATTTTTTTAATGAAAAAATTAAGATTCATAGACTTATTCGCAGGTGCAGGCGGACTCTCGGAAGGATTTGTGAGAGCGGGTTTTACGCCTGTTGCCCACGTGGAAATGAACAAAGATGCTTGCGATACGTTGAGAACCAGAACCGCTTTTCATTGGTTGAAAGAAGAAGGTCGTATTTCTGAGTATTATGAATATCTAAAAGGTACAATTACCAGAGATGAACTTTGGGCTAAAACCCCTGAAAATCTTATAAAATCGGTTATCAATACTGAGATTTCTGAGGAAACTTTACCTAAAATATTTCAGCAAATTGATGCGGAATTGGGAACAAAAAAGGTCGATTTAGTTATAGGCGGTCCGCCTTGCCAAGCCTATTCAGTGGCAGGAAGAGTGAGAAAAGATATGACGAATGACCCACGAAATCATTTGTACAAACATTATGTCGAGTTTTTGAAAAAGTATCAACCGAAAATGTTTGTCTTTGAAAATGTTCCCGGGATTCTTTCTGCCAACAATGGTAATTATCTTCAATTAATTTTTGATGCAGTGCGCGAAGCTGGTTATGAATTGGATAAAAAAGTTTTGAATGCCAAAGATTTTGGCGTTTTGCAAGACCGAAAAAGAGTCATCATCATCGGTTGGAAAAATGATTTGGACATTGAATATCCAGAGTTTGATAAGACTGAAATGCAATTTGAAATCGCAAAACATCTGTTCGCTGATTTGCCTAAAATAAAGAGTGGACAAGGTAATTGGGGCGTTTCTCAATATGCTGGAACTACCAATGCTTATTTGGAAACTTCTGGTATTAGAAACGGAATTGATTTTACTACACAGCATATTTCCCGCTTCAACAATGAAAATGATTTGGAAATATACCGAATTGCGGTTGAAAAATGGGTCAATGAAGGCAAGCGTTTAAACTACGGTGAGCTACCACCCAGATTGATAAAACACAATAATGTAAAAACCTTTACCAACCGTTTTCAGGTGGTGAATCACGGAGGCGTTTCGCATACAGTTGTGGCACACATTTGTGCAGACGGACATTATTACATCCATCCAGATATAGCGCAAAACCGTTCGATAACCGTGAGAGAAGCTGCAAGGATTCAGTCGTTTCCTGATGATTATTTTTTTGAATCTAGCAGAACGGCGGCGTTTAAGCAGATTGGGAATGCTGTGCCGGTGTTGATGGTTGCTTAAAATTTTATTGTTATGGAGAGAAAACTTTGGTCACGTGAAGAATTGATACTTGTTTTTAACTTGTATCTGAAATTGCCATTTGGTAAAATGCACACGAGAACTCCAGAAATTATAGAAATGGCAAATCTTATTGGTAGAACTGTAAATTCAATCGCAATTCGGCTTACAAATTTTGCAGCTTGCGACCCTTATCACCAAGATAGAGGCGTGAAAGGAATGGTTGGTGGAATAAAACAATGTCAACCAATTTGGGACGAGTTTGCAGAAAATAAAGGTTTTTTGATTTTTGAAAGTGAAAGGATTTTGGCAGAAAAAGAAAATCAAACCATTGAAACTAAATTTGATGATTTGCTTTTTGATATTAAAGATTTGAGAGGAGAAACGAAAATTCGTGAAGTAAAAACAAGAGTAAATCAGAATGTTTTCAGACAGATTGTCGTTGCGAATTATTCGGGGAAATGTGCCATCAGCGGAATTGATTTACCTGAGTTACTTTTTGCAAGTCACATTATTCCTTGGTCAAAAAATGAAGAAGAAAGATTGAATCCCGAAAACGGAATTTGCTTGTCCGCACTTTATGACAGAGCTTTTGACAAAGGTTTGATTGCTGTAAATGAAAAATATGAAATTTTAGTTTCGGATAAATTAAGAAAGAAAAAAGATACAGAATATTACGGGAAATATTTTGCACCATTAGAAAGTCAATCCTTAATTCTTCCCCAAAGATATTTGCCTAAAAAGGAATTTATTCAATATCATTTGGATGTGGTGTTTAACTTAAATAATTAATATGATGGAATTAAATTACTGGATAAAAGACGAAACTCGCCAAGAAATCATTACAAAAACCTTAATTCCAAATGAAGGTAATTTTGAATTATTTGCAAACTATTTTAATTTGATGGATGCAAAAGGTTTGTCTTTTCAATTCAAAGAAAATTCAGAATTACAGGCAGAAAAATTATTCATCAAAAACGGTTTTGAATATTTTGTTTTGCAACACGAAAATTTCAATGAATTTTTGGTTTTGCCTAATAAAAATCTCTACATTCTAACTGAAAAGATAGTTTCAAAAATTAATTTTTGTATTCAAGAATCGGATGTTATCGATTTGATTATAAGTCAAATGAACTAAATTTTTAGCAAAAGTAATATGCAATTAAGGAAAGGTAAAACTAAAACATTATTAGAAAGTTCAATAGATTGTGCATTATTATCAGTCGAAATTTACAACAAACCAAGAGCACCATTTCGAGTAGAAAGTTTCATTACTCATATGATTATGTCTTGGACAAGGCTTTTGCAAGCACATTTTAATCAAACCATCGGCGAAACTTTTTTTTACAAAGAAACTAATGGAAGATATAAATTAATTGATGGAGAAAAAAAAGCTTGGGAACTAAAAACCTGTATTCAAAAATATGGTAAACTTTCAGAAGCTGTAAAATCTAATCTTGAATTTTTTATAAAACTTAGAAATAAAATTGAGCATAGAACTATTTCGAAAGACGAAATTGGATTAATGATATTTGGAGAATGTCAATCTTTACTTTACAATTACGAGAATGAATTAATCAAACTTTTCGGCTCAGAATATGCAATTAATGAAAGTTTAGCATATTCACTTCAATTTTCAAGATTAAGGACAGCAAAACAAGTTGAGGCTAATAAACAATTGCTTTCAACGGAAGTAAGAGAGATTAAAGATTTTATAGAAAAATATCGTTTAAATGTAAAAGAAAGTATTTTTAACACACAAGAATTTAGTGTTAAATTAATTCAAGTTCCAAAAATTGCCAATACAAATAGAAATGATTTAGCAATAGAATTCGTTAATTGGAATTCCGTTTCGGAAGAAGATAGGAATAATTACGAAAAAATTACAACTTTAATAAAAGATAAAGTTCAAAAAGCAGAAGTTATAAATCCTGCTAAATTAAAACCAGGTGCTGTTGTAAAAGCAGTAAATGAAAGTTATCAAAATAATTTCAACCATTACGACCATAAGTGTCTGCTTTACATATTTTCAATTAAGCCAACAAAAGAAGACGTTGGAAGCATTGACCCCTTTGAAACTAACACCAAATATTGTCACTATGACGAGGCTCACAATGACTATTTATTTAAAGAAGAATGGAATGCTTTCATAATAAGTAATATTACAAGTGGTACATTGACAAGAGAAATTTGGAAATCAAATTTTGATAATAAACAAAAACTGGAAATCAGCACATTTGAGATAGAATAAAAGACATTCAGAAAGACAATTTAGCAGAACACGTTTTTATCAAAAAAAACAAAAGCATTCTTGAAAATCTTATTGATTGGTTTTCGAAAGATGTTAATGCGAAAATTGTTGACGGTTCGCCAAAATTATTTGATGTTCCCGTTTTAATAATTGACGATGAAGCCGATGCGGCTTCTGTAAATGCAAGCAAAAGCATCGATGACATCAAAACCATCAATAAATTAATAAGAACATTACTGAATTTATTCAACCAAAATACTTTTATTGGTTACACAGCAACGCCTTATGCAAACTTGTTTATTTCGCAAGAACATAACGAGGATTTGACGACTATTGTAAAAAATAAAGAATATAAAATTGGGGAAGATTTATTCCCGAGAGATTTCATCATCAACATAAAAGCGCCAACAAATTACATTGGTGCTGCAAAAATATTTGGCTTTGAAAATCCGAACGGAGAAGAAAAAGAGCCTTTGGATATTTTCAGAGCGATTGATGATTATGACCCACCATTTTTCAAAACTATAAACAAATTCAACAAAGAAGATTTACCCGAATATCTTCCTAAAAGTTTAGAAAAAGCAATCCAATCTTTCATTCTTACTTGTGCAATCCGAAGATTAAGAGGTCACGAAAATAAACATAATTCAATGTTGATTCACGTTGCATTGTTGGTAAAATGGATTGACCGAGTTGCTTCTTTGGTCAATGAAAAGACGAAAGAATACGCCAATGCAATCAGAAGCGAAGATGCTGACATTTTACAAGAACTAAAAGAATTGTATGAAACAGATTTTGTTCCTACGACAGATAATGTTTTAGAAAATTTAGATTATAAAGACATCCGAATCAAACAACATTCTTGGGAAGAAGTAAAAGGCGAATTGAAAAAAGCAGTGTCAAAAATTGATGTTCGCTCAGTTCACGGAACACGTTCTACAACCAATTTAGAATATCATAACATTGAAGAAATTGATTATAACAGACACGAAAATGGTCTGTCTGTAATTGCAGTTGGCGGAAGCAGATTGTCAAGAGGAATTACTTTGGAAGGATTGTCTGTAAGTTATTATTTGCGAACAACAAAGATGTACGATTCGTTGATGCAGATGGGTCGTTGGTTTGGTTATCGACCAGGTTATGTGGATTTGTGCAGATTGTATACAAC